>CAZHIV010000272.1:0-13744 GCA_964532675.1 uncultured Planctomycetaceae bacterium | reverse complement strand
GATCGCGCTGCCCACGCGGCCGGCCAGCATCGTGGCGGCCAGCACCGGCCCCAGCTCGCGGCACATCGACAGGTTTATCAGCGCCCCCAAGCGCGTCTCGAAGCCGAACTGCTTGAACTGCGTGTAAGTCTGCACCGCCAGCACCATGCCGATGAACGTGCCCGTCAGCGCGATGACCGGCAGGCTCAAGACGCCGATGTTGTAAAACGCCGGAATGAGCGTGCCGCGGCGCGGCAGCCGCGTCACCAGCCACGAAAACATCCGCAGCATGAACAGCGTCATGTCGCCCAGCGTCTCGAACCAGCGGATGACCACCGCGCCGAGATCGGTGAACGAATCGCCCACCGTCGTCGCAATTCCGCGGCGCCGGGCGTTGGTCGAAGAGACTGAATTGCTGGACATAGGAGGCCTATTTCTCGCCGGGCGCTGAAACGACAGCATCCTTCCGGCGCGTACCGCCCCCCTGGCGTACGCCCATCTTGTCGGCATGGGAAACTGTGCCGCTTGAGTAAAGTTTACGGGCAGCAGCCCGCCAGCCAAGCCGCCGAACGGGGCATGCACTGCTGGCAAGTAGGTCCCGCTTGCCGAGCGGGACCTCGGCAGCTTGCGAACATCGGCCCACCGACGAGGTCCCTTTCGGCAGAACAGACCGACACCTGCTCACTCCCCTTTGATCCGCGCCGGAACGGGCAGCTCGATCGTGAACTGCGTGCCGCGGCCGACTTCGCTCTGCACGCTGATCCGCCCGCCGTGCGCGCCGATAATCTTTTGCGTCGTCGGCAGGCCGAGCCCCGAGCCGCCCGGCTTCGTGGAGAAAAAGGCCTCGAACATCCGCGACGCGGTGCGGTCGTCCATGCCCACGCCCGTGTCGATCAAGTAGATGGCCGCCGTATCGCCCTGCGCCGCCGTGCGCACCACCAGTTGCCCGCCCTCCGGCATCGCCTGCTTGGCGTTAATGATCAGGTTCAACAGCGCCTGGCGAAAGGCCTCCCGGTCGAGCATCACCCGCGGCAGCTCCGGATCGAGATAGCGCACGATCTCGATACCCGCCTCCCTGGCCTCCGGCGTGAAGAACTCCAGCACGTCGTCGATCTGGTGGTTCAGATCGGAGGGCTCCAGTTGCAGCCGGCGCGTCTTGGCGTAGCGGAGAAAATCATCGAGCAACAGCTGCAGCCGCTGGCATTCGCGCCGCACGACTTCGACGCGCTTCAGAGCCCGCCGCCCGCCGGGCGTCTCCAGCTCGCCGAGGTCCTCGGCCAGCAGCTCCATGTTGAGCCGGATCGTGGACAGCGGGTTCTTGATCTCGTGCGCCAGCCCGCCTGCCAGCCGCGCAATCTCCGTGTACTGGTCCATCAACCGCTGGACCGTCGCAGCGCTCGCGTCATCGTCCGCCGCGGGCACGGCTGATTGCTGGTTCGTCATGGTACAGAACTAGAGGGGGAGACGGGGAGCATGGGAGAGAGGGAGATTCGCGAGCGACCGTCGCTGGTTCGCACGCCTGTCTCCCCCTCTCCTTGTCTCCCCCTCTGATTCTTACGGCGCCCCGTTACCCTCTTGGTCGGCGGTAGCCATCTCGCGCATCGCCGCCTTGCGGCTCAGCTTCACGCGGTCCTGCTCGTCGACGGCGATCACTTTGACCGACATCGAGTCGCCCACCCGGCAAACGTCGGCCACGCTGGAGACGTACTCGTCGGCCAGCTCGCTGATGTGGCACAAGCCGTCCTTGCCGGGCAGGATTTCCACGAACGCGCCGAAATCCTTGACGCTCGTCACGGTGCCCTCGTAGATGCGGCCGACTTGCACCGAAGCGGTCATCGCCTCGACGCGGCCCAGCGCGCCTTTCACGCTCTGCTCGTCCGCGCCGGCGATCGTCACGGTGCCGTCCTCGTCGACGTCGATCGTCACGCCGTGATCTTCCTGAATGCCGCGGATGTTCTTGCCGCCGGGGCCGATCAGCAGGCCGATCTTCTCCGGGTCGATCTTGGTGCGGGCCAGCCGCGGCGCGGTGGGCGACGTATTGGGCCGTGGCCGCGGAATCGCCGACAGCATCGAACGCAATATCTCAATCCGCGCCTCGCGCGACTGGGCCAGCGTCGCCCGCACGATTTCCTCGCTGATGCCGTCGGTCTTCAGGTCGAGCTGGATGCCGGTAATGCCGTTCTGCGTGCCGGCGATCTTGAAATCCATGTCGCCGTGGTGGTCCTCGTCGCCCAGGATGTCGGTGAGCAGCGTCCACTGGTCGCCTTCCTTCACCAGGCCGATGGAAATGCCCGCCACCGGGTTGGAGATCGGCACGCCGGCGGCCATCAGGCCCAGCGTCGCGCCGCAGACGCTGGCCATCGAGCTGGAGCCGTTCGACTCCAGCAGGTCCGAAATGACGCGGATCGTGTAGGGAAACTCGTCGTGGTTGGGCAGCACGGGGTTGACGCTCCGCTCGGCCAGCATGCCGTGGCCGATTTCGCGTCGGCCCGGCCCGCGGATCGGCCGCACCTCGCCCACCGAGAACGACGGGAAGTTGTAGTCCAGCATGAACCGCTTCGAGTATTCCTCGAACAGCCCGTCCACCCGCTGCTCGTCGCGGCCGGTGCCCAGCGTGACGGTCACCAGGGCCTGTGTCTCGCCGCGCTGGAACAGGGCCGAGCCGTGGACGCGCGGCAACAGGTCGACCTCGCAATGGATGTGACGCAGCGATTTCGAGTCCCGCCCGTCGGACCGGGTGCCGCTGAGGATCAGGTCGCGAACGACCTGCTGCTCGAGATCGTGCCATGCCGGTTTAAACCGATCGATGGCGGGCTCGCCCTCCGCGCTCGGACTCGGAACAATCTCTTGTAACGCCTGGGCCTTAACTTCCGCCACGGCATCGGCCCGCGCCTGCTTGCCGGGCGTTTGCTTGGCCGCCTTCAGCCGATCGTAGAAACTCCCGCGAAGCCGGTCGTACAGTCCGTCGTCCGGCGGCGCGATGAACTCCATCTTCGGCTTGCCGGCCTTATCGATCAGCTCCTGCTGCAAATCGCACAACTCCCGCACGTACCGATGCGCCTCCGAGAGCGCTTCGAGCATGCGGTCCTCGGGCAATTCCCGCGCAAAGCCCTCGATCATCAAGATGGCTTCGCGGGTGCCGGAGACGATCAGGTCCAGCTCGCTCGTTTCCAGCTCGTCGTGCGTCGGGAACGGCACAATTCGGCCTTCGACTAGCCCCATGCGCACTGCCGCCAGCGGTCCCTGGAACGGCAGAGGCGAGATGCCCAAGGCCGCGCAGGCCCCGTTCATCGCCAGCACGTCCGCGTCCGTTTGCCGGTCGCTGGACAAGACGATGTTGTGAATCTGCACTTCGTCGTTGAAGCCCTTGGCAAACATCGGCCGGATCGGCCGGTCGATGAGCCGGGCCGTGAGCGTTTCCTTCGTCGTGGGCCGGCCCTCGCGCTTCAAAAAGCCGCCCGGAAACTTCCCCGCCGCCGCGTGCCGCTCGCGGTAATCGCACGAAAGCGGAAAGAAATCGATCCCCGGCCGCGGCGGACCCGTCGCCACCGCGCTCAAGGTCACCGTCTCGCCGTACTGCACCGTGCAACAACCGGCCGCTTGCTTTCCGAGTGCCCCCGATTCGATCGTCAAGGTACCTTTGCCAATTTGCCGCTCGACTTTGATTCGCTCTAACATTTCTTCCTTCATTCTCGGTGAGCCGCCGCGGATTCGGGGCGGAGCGGGATGGCGGGCGATGCGCTACAGCAGAGGCAAGCGCCAAGAGCGGCTCAAGAGGGGGAGACAAGGAGAGGGGGAGAGAGGGAGACCAATTCGCAAACCGCGCCGGCTTGGGTCTCCCCCTCTCCTCTTCTCCCCCTCTTCCCCTCTTCGCTACTTCCTGATGTCCAGACGCCGCAACAGATCGAGATACAGCTCGGGATTGAGCCGCTTCACGTAGTCCAACAACCGCCGACGCCGGCTGACCATCCCCAACAGACCGCGCCGACTGGCGTAGTCCTTGGAGTGCGTCTTCAAGTGCCCGGTCATCTGGGCGATCCGATGGGTGAGCAGCGCAATTTGAACCTCCGGCGAGCCCGAATCGGACTTGTCGCGGCCAAAATCACCCTTCAGTTGGCTCTTTTGCTCTATGGTAAGTGGCATTACAGTTCCCGCGTCTACTCTACCTACTATCTGGTGCGCCGCGCGCCCTTGGCTGAGTTGTGCGCGGGTCTCCCGACCCCGCACAAGCCACGGGCTTAGTTCGCCAAAGCCGACACCAACTCCTTCCAATTTCCTCCGCGGCAGACTCGTCTACCGACTAAAACAACTTCCAAACCTGTGATACGATTCGCTGCTTAAACTCCTAAGTTTACCGGTCCGCCCGCCCAATGCAACCGCAAATCGGCCGGCCAAAGCAGCCGGGCCCCGCTGGCCGAACGCCACGTACGCCGCAGCCCTAGGGCACCGCCCTGCAACGCGACCCAAATACAACCACTGGCCGAAGGCCATATTCACCGTAGCCTAGGGCACCGCCCTAGGTCGTTGGTTGCATGAAACGCTTTGGCCGAAGGCCACATTCACCGTAGCCTAGGGCACCGCCCCAGGTAGCCAAGCCCATTTGCCACCTTTGGCCAACGGCCATATTCAACATCCGCTACCACCGGCCCGCCTACGGCCATTCGACCCTCGTAATCTTGCGCGGCTTGTGTGCGCCGCCCCGTTGCGTTCCCATCATTTGGCCGCAGGCCAAAACTCAGTAGCAGAATTCAGCCTTGGTCCTGCTTCTCGTTCCCCGCTCCTGGGTGGCGGCCAAGAATCGTTGCTGAATCTGGCTGCGCGATGTGTTACGCTCGTCGCAGCCATAGCGCACTCGTTCCTTGATAACTCGACTAGCGGTTAGCCAGACGGCGCCGCGCGCCCCCATCGCTTAACCCGGAGGCGGCGGCGACGGGAATCGCTCGCGGTGCGCGCAGCCGGCGGCAGCTTCGTGGCACGAGAGTTCGCCTCAACTCCCTCCCCGCCGCGGGGGAGGGTTGGGGAGGGGCGCTTACAGCGAACCATCACCCTCCCCCTGCCCCTCCCATCAAGGGAGGGGAGTTTTGAAGACGAAGCGCCCGCGGACCCACGCGCAGCGTGACATCTTCGGAAAAACAAGGCCTTTTTTTCGAGGCCCTGTCATCTTCGGAAAAACAAGGCACTTTGGCGAGCAAGGCGCGGCGCGTTCGGAAAAACAAGCCTGCCCTCGCACCTACGCCGGCCGCGTGCCCTGGGGGATATCGCGCAGCCGCACGACGTCCCATGCCAGGCCGACTTTTTCCATCAGCCAGATCATGTAGTACGTGACGTCGATCTCCCACCAGCGGTGGCCCTGGCTGGCGACGCGCTGGTACGCGTGGTGGTTGTTGTGCCACCCCTCGCCGAACGCCAAGAGGCCCACCCACCACAGGTTGCGGCTGTCGTCGCTCGTCTCGTAGCGGCGGTAGCCCCACATGTGCGTCACGGAGTTGATCATCCAGGTCACGTGCAGCACGTAAACCATCCGCACGCCAAGGCCCCAGAAGACCATCGAGAAAGCAGATCGCCAGCCGCCCAGGCCGATGCCAGTCGCGAAGTAGCCCACCAGGAACAGCACCACGCCGGTCGCGATGTGCGACGGCAGGAACAGGTGGTGAATCACCACCATCATTCGGTCCTTGAGGATATCGGGAGCGTACTTCTCAGCCAGTTCGCGGTGCCACCGCCGGCCGAAGTTGGGCATGAACCACAGCATGTGGCTCCACCACTTGCCGTCGCGCGGCGAATGCGGGTCGCCCTCCTTGTCGCTCAGGAAATGGTGCTTGCGATGGTTCGCCACCCAGGTCAGCACCGAGCCTTCGCCGGAAAGGCCGCCCAGAAATGCCAACAGCCAGCGGACCGGCCGATACGTTTTGAACGCCCCGTGCGTGAGGCAGCGATGATAACCCATGCAAACGCCCATCGCCCCCGTGAGCAGGATCAAAAAGGCGCAAACCACCAGCGCCTGCCAACTGAAGTAGAACGGGGCGATCAACGCCAACACATGGACGAAGCCAATCCACAGCACGACCGGCCAATCGATGCCCCGGTGCAATAGCTGCGAGGCGCCGGCCGGATGGATCAAATGAGGGGACTGGTCCTGGGGCGAGACCGTGGGATGCTGCTCGACGAGTTCGCATTCCGCCACGCCCGATCCGCAGTTTTCGTGACCGTTCATCGTTCTCCGTTCCGCGCAGTTTATTGAGAGGACGTATCAGCAATCTATCGACCAACAATCATAGGCGGCCCCCAGACAAATGGCTACCCCAAAGACAGCACCGGCGCGAAAGCAAAGGCAACGAGCCTGGACTTGCCAAATGAACTGTTTATTACTCCCCGCCCGCAAGCCAGGTGGCCGCCTCGATGTGGTCCGGACGAATCGAGAACCGGACTCGGCCCCGCAGGTCCGTTTGGAAGACCGTTGCACCCGAATCCTCGTAGGTTTGTACGACCGGCAGCACCGCGTCGCGCTCCGCCCCGCTGATGACGACCCATTCCGGACTGCTCCAGGCGGCCAGGCCGGGCGGATCGCTCCGCTGACTTCCGTGATGCGGCGCGAGCAGGATATCGCAATCGTACGGCAGCTCCGCCAGCAAGTCCTCCAGCCCCGGCGACTCCAGGTCGCCGGGCACCAACAGACGGCGACCACCGTATTCGACGGCCAGCGTCACGCTGTTGGCGTTGTCGCTGCCGAGTACGCCCTGCCGCGGCGGGTGGAGCACCTCCAGCGTGAGCTCTGGTCCCACCCGCAATCGGTCGCCCGACCAGATTTCGCGGATCGGCACGCCGGCCGTTCGAATCGCCTCGCGCAGCACGTCGGGCCCGCGGCCCGTGCCGCCGATGCCGTCGAACATCAGGGGCGAAACGTAAACCGCCCCCACGCGGAAGCGCTCCAGCAGTCCCGGCACGGCGTTGTAATGGTCGACGTCCGCATGCGAAATCACCAGCCCGTCGATCCGCCGGATGCCGCGGTCCCAAAGGCAGGAAGCGATCGTCCGCGTTGCAAATTCCGGCGAGCCCAGGGCACCGGCGTCGTAAACCACGGTCTCGCCGGTCGGCACTTCCAGCACCACGCACGCGCCATGCCCCACCGCGACGAACGAGCACTCCAAGGCATCGCGGGTCCACGGCCGCACGATCGCCGGCACGATACCCACGACGATCCACGCGCAGAGCGCCGCCAGTTGCCACCGCCGCGGCACAAGCGTCCGGCCACGCAAAATGACCAACATGAGGCCCAAATAAAAACCGAGAACCCACCACCCGGCCGGCCCCGGCGACCAGAAATGCCCGCCCGGCATCGACTCGGCCCACTGTACCACGCCCTCCAAGCCGGCCAGCGAAGCGTCGCATACCGCACCCAGCGCCTCGCCCACCGGCGCCGCCAGCCAGCCGAAAACGAGCGTCATAAAACCGCTCCACAACGCCGCAAAGATGAGCAGCCACACGGCTGGGCTGATCACCAGCGCCGCGGGCGTCACGATATTGAATCGATACAGCACCAGCGGAAGCGCGGTCAGCCACACGACCGCCGTCGTTACCAGCAGCCAAATGTTCCATCGCCAGAATGAATCGGCCAGCCGCACGTACCGCGGCCGCGAGGCGGCAACGAGCCGATCCAGACGATCGCCCGGATGTCCGCCGAACGGCGACCACCGCTCGTTCCAAACCAGCGTTGCCACGGCCAGGAAGCTTAACTGTGTGCCCACTCGAAACAATTCGGCCGGGTTAAGGGCCAGCACGACCAGCGCCGCCGCGGCCAGCGAGTTGAACGAGGTCGCGCGCCGCCCGTTCCAGGCCGCCAGGCACACCAATACCGTCAACACGGCTGCCCGCACGACCGGCGGCCGCGCCTCGGCCACCAACGCGTACAGGACCACGACGCCAATGATTACCGCCAGGCTAGTCCGCCGCGACAGCAACCCGGCGCGCATCAGGGAGTACAATCCCAGCGCCAGAATGCCCACGTGCAAACCCGAGACGACCAGCAAATGGATCGTTCCGGTGACGAAGTACGAATTCGTTTCCTCGTTGGGCAGTCCCTCGCGCGCGCCGAGCAGAATGGCGGACGCCAGCGCGGCCCTTTCCGGCCCGACGAAGTCCCGCACCAATCGCTGCCCGCCGCGGCGCACCGCTTCCAGCCAACTCGCCGGGTCGCCGCCGCGCCGATCTCTTAAGCCGTTTGTCACATTCACGCTTTCGGGAGCGGAGCTACGCAGATGAGTCAGCCGGCGATCGGCCCGCGCGTGGGCGGCAAAATCAAATTCACCGGGGTTCAACGGAGGACGCAGCCGGCTGAGTTGACCGTAGACTCGCAGCCGATCGCCCGTATGAATGCCGAGCAAATGTCCCTCGACCGACAACTGGCAGATGCCGCGCGCCGGGCGCCACTTCGTGCCGTCGCGAATCGCCGTGACTTCCACCAGGAGCCTGCTGCGCTCGTTGCCAGGGATGGCCCGCAGCGGCGTGGGCCGCGGCGCAGGCACACGCTCCGGCATCTCGCGGGCCACCACCAGAACGCACGCCGGAGCCGATTCATTGTCCGCGTACCGCGCCAGTTCGTGGCGATCGAAGAGCTGCCAGCGGGCTTGGTGCCAACCGGCCGCCGTCAACGCCGCCGCGGCCAAGAGCGGAAAGGCGGAGAGCGCATCGAGGCGACGACGCCACGTCAGCCACCACACGATCAGGCTGCACGCGGCCAGGCACCACCACAGAGCAAAGGCGGTTGGCCGGAAGAACCGAGCGACCGGTTCCGACGCGTAGCGGTCCAGAACAATGCCGGCGACGATAGCGCAAACCACCGTCACCAGCGGCGCGTATCGCGGCGAACGCAATACGGCGGGCTCGCCGGTTGCCGCGCTATGTACTCGGCTCGCCGGTATGCCGGAGGCATCCATGCGGACCGATTATATCGCGGCCTTGGCACGCCAGCGAGTCAATCGCCGGCCTTAAGCTACGCCGGCACCGAGCAGCTCAAATACCGAATCGACGCTGTCGAGCGGCTCGTCCTGCTCCCAATCCGGCGATCCATCGAATGCGTCGGCGTCGTCTCCATCGGCCGGGGCCGCGGCATCGCCGTCGCCGAGCAGGTCGAACCACGCCAGCAGGCTCGCACCATCGGTGGCACCAAAACTTCCGGCCGCAGGTTGGAGCGTTACGCCGGGGCTGGCAAAGTCGCGTCGGGCGCTAGGAACAGTCGAGCTCGGCACCTCGACGACAGCCTGGTGGGCTACGAAGCTGGAATTCTCCGCCGTCGTTTCGGACGCGCTCGTTTCGGACGCGCTCGGTTCGACGGTCACGGGCGCCGCTGCAAATTCGGCATCGCCACTCTCCACTTCGGGCGCCGCTACAAGTCCGCTGGCGTCACTCTCCATTTCGGGCACTGCCAACGGGGCCGCCCCGGGCGAGTTGCCGAAATTGTCCGTCCACACAACGTAGTCGCCTTCGTCCACCATGTCGCTGCCGTCGCCGTCGGCCCCGCTGGCCGGCGGGCTGGCGACGGTGTTCAACCGGCTGCGCCAAAAGACGTAATCCGCCGCGTCGACGTTGCCGTCGCCGTTGTAATCGCCGTTGCCAACAGCACCGCTGGAGCGATTGCCGAAGTCGACGTTCCTCACGTTCCGCTGGGCGTCCGGCCCGTCCGGGTCATCCGGATCGTCGACGCCTACGATCGTTACCAGCCACCGCGAGGTATCCCAAACGGCACCTGGAATTTCAGTTACGTCGGGCGTTTGCTGCGTCCAACCCGATTGCTGCTCCTCGCGAATGATGTGCTGCCCTGCGGGCAGGTTCTCGAGCAGGTAATTGCCGTCGGCGTCGGTCTCGGCGAACAACTCGCCCGTCGTGATGGTCAGCGACCAGCTATTCAGCATGCCTTGGTCGGCCAGGGCGGTGTCCTGGATGGTCAGCGTCCACAGGCCGGCCGCATCCTCGCCGAGGAAGTCGCTCAGCGAGCCTTCCGGCTGCCAGGTGCCCGTATAGGGCACGTCGTCGATGCCGATCGAGTCGATCGACCTCGCCGCGCTGTCGTCGAACGTCACGTTCTGGAAATTGTTGAACTGCCCGCCGACGTTGCTGAACAATTCGACACGTTTGCCGGAGGGGCTGGTGAGGTGGGCATCCAAATCACCCATGAAGCTGTGCGTGATATCGACCGTCACCTGGATATTGAGAATGGTGCCGATGCCCTGGACCGTCAGCTGGGACGAGGTGGGCGGCAGGTCTTCGCGGATCGGCTTGGGCAAGTCGGTGGCGGCGACCGTGACGGGTGCGCTGGTTTCGTCGAAGACACCATTGCCGTTCGAGTCGATGTAGATGAACCAACCCGGCAGGCCGGCTTCCCCATCGTCCTTCACGCCGTTGCCATTCAGGTCGTTGTACTTTTGTCCCTGGATCGAGCCGGGCTGCGTAGTGGGAATCCAATTGCCGAAGTCGATTCCCGTGCGGCTGGCGCCCGAGGTTACCGTCACGGGAGGCGGCGCCCAGCTTTGGTGCCAACCTGCCAGGGCCTGCTCATCGAGGATATGTTCGCGGACGTGGTACAGCCCAGGCGGCAGGTCCGGGAAGGAGTAGTTGCCGTCCGAGTCCGTTTCCGTAAATGGCTCGAGGAAAATATCGGACCCGCTCAAAGTGACTGTGATCGACCAGCTATGCAGCGTACCTTCGTCGTCGGTCGCGTCGTCGACGACCTCCAAAGTCCAGATGCCCAGGGCGTCTTCGCCGTCGAAGGCGCTCAACATCGTGGAGAGCCCGGGGAACTGGGCCGCCTCTGTTGCGCTAATATGCTGTTCGGGGCGAAAAGTGCGGTCATTGAACGGCCAATCGTCGTTCGTGATGGCAGTCAATGCCTCGTCGTCGAACGTCACATTGCGGTAGTCGTCGTTGAAACCACCCAAATCGCTGAACAGCTTCACCCGCGTTCCGGACGGGCTGATGAGGTACGCATCCAAATCGCCGTTGTAGGTGTGCGAAATGTCGAGCGTGATGTTGACGTCGACAATCGTGCCTGCCTGGTCGAACTGCAGCTCGTTCTTCACGGTGTTGTTGTCCGTGATTTCTTGGGGCACGTCGGGCGCTTGCTGCGTGATCGCCTGCTCAGGAACCGTGATACGATTGAGCTCGCCGTCGTTGTTCTCGTCGAGGTAGATGATCCAGCCCGGCAGGCCCGGCTCGCCGGCGTCCTTGGTGCGATTCCCGGCGCCCTGATTATCGGGCTCCACGCCCGAGTCGTCCCACTTCTGTCCCTGAATCGAGCCATTCTGCGGCGGGCCGATCGGCCGCGTGGGCACGATCGCCAAACCGGCCAAGGCGGCCGTAAAGCCCGGTTCGTTCGTCACGCTGATCGCGATCTCGCCGTTGTCGTCGGAAAGGATCGAGTAGGCCAGCAGCGACAACTCGCCGTTGCCGGGCGGCTCGCCATTGACGACCAGTCCGTCCGCGGATACCTGCTGGGTGAACTCAAGCGTCTGGACGGTCCCGTTCAAGTTGCCGCCGACGACCGTGACGTTGTTGAAGATTTCGACGTCCGCATGCGCGAAGATGTAAAACTGGTGGAAGCTCCACGGCTCCAGGTCGCTCCACACGAACGACAGCGTTTCATCTTCCGCGGTGATATATCCGTCCAGGTCGTAGAGGGGCAGCGCGTGGCTGGGAAGCTCGCTGGTGTTGATCGGGTTCGCGCTGGCGAAGCTGTCGATCGAGGTGCCAGTGGTGCTGATCGTGAGGTCGTAAGGCGTCGTCAGACCCGCTTCACTGATGAGATCGGTGAGCACGGCCGACACATCGCCGCCGGAGTACTGCGTCCAGTTAAACGGACTGGCCCCGCCTTCTACGTCGAAGTCCACGGCAACGAGCAAACCTTTTGCCCGCGTGCCCTCGATCGTGTACTGGCCGAGGCTGCCGTAATCGCTGTACCCCCAGTCGGACAGATCGGGGACGGCCGAATCGTTCGGGCCCGGCGGAGTGGGCGGATCAGTCACCGGGGGCGGACCGGGATGAGCCGCCGGATCGATGAAGGCGATGTCCCGGCCGGTGCCGTCGACCGTCAGGTAGTACGTGCCGGGCCCGAGCAAAAACTCGTCCGTGTAGGATCCGGCGTTGGGGCCGCTCACGTACTGCCAGCCTCCGTCGGCGGACGCACCAAACGTCTGGCTGCCCGCGTAGATGTCGTCGACCGGGTTGCTGACGGCGATCACGTTGCCGTCCGAGTCGCGGAGCTCGGCCAGGATGTCCAGGTTCGGCCCGATGTGGAACGGGCTGATGTCAAGCGTGATGACCTCGCCCAATCCGTCGACGGTGAATTGGAAATAATCGACGTCCGTGTTGCGCTCGATGATGCCTGTCGCAAAATACTCCGATGGGTCGGCCCCCGGACCCAGCGTACTGGCGTCTTCGATCGAACTGCCGTGGTCGTCTACCCGATAATCGAATCCGTTCTGGGTAGTGATGATCGTTAAGTCGTCCTCGATATTTGTGGCGTTGAAATATTCCCCCTGACTCCATTGGGTGAGGTTTTGCTCGTAGGGAGTGCCCATGATGGGCCCCCAACCGGTCGTCGCGCCGGTGCCTGGATCCACGTGACCTCGATAAAACTCGATCGGAACTTCCACCCAGTCCCAGTTAGCCATGTCGGGGTCTGAAATATCGAAGTAGAACCGCGTTTGGCCGTCGATACCGAGGCCAAGCGTTTGGCCCACCAGATGCGACGTTACGTCAGCGATTCCTTTCGTATTGGATGAATAGTCGGCCGAGAAGACGACCGCCGGGGTATCCACGTCCGAGCCAAACGAACTCCGGTACGACGCTCCAGCGTCTACGTCGCCGGTGGTGGGGACGTACCAGTCGAATGCACTCCCGCCGATCACCACGCGAATGCCCCATTCCTCGTCGCCGCCGCCGGTGTCCAATATGCCGTCGAGCCCCGGGTCCACGGTGGTGACGTTCACGTCGAACGGAATGAAATCCTCGGAGACCCGCTCCCAGATCTCGAGCATCTGTGCGGCTTCAGCGTCCGAAAAAGTGAAGACGTCCCCGTCGGAGTCGAACGCGGGTTGCACGATGTTGGCGATGCCGTGATCGTCGTTCCACGGAGTCTCGCGGATTGTATGCCCGTTGAAGTCGAGATAGATCGTCTTCGTCGCGCCTTCGAGGCTGCTGAGGGCAGGGATGACGGCCAGCAGGTACCGCTCTTCGAGCCGCTCCATGCCCAAAAGACGAGTCCGACCGCCGGCAAGCTGCCCCCGCCCGCGCGCCCGGCGGCGCCGTCCCTTCGACCCCCCGGCCAACCGATTCCCCCGCTGAAAAACACGTTGCGACATGGGCGCGCTGTCCCCTTCCGAACAAACTGTTCCGAGCAAAAAGTAGCTAGTAGTTTAGCCACGGGATGCGTAAAACTCAAGCAACTTGGCGCAGCCTGATCTTGCACGATGCCACGAGATAGGCGCGGGGGCCCCCCGGGAAGAACGCCCCAAGATCCGCAAGAATGGCCAATCTGTCGGACTAGAGCGAGTCGCTCTGACATGTGGCGGACAATCCCACAGTTTCCGCGATGAATTTGACGAAACAACGGCTACGCATTTAGTGAAATTGCTCTAGTGGTCTGTCAGTCTTGAAGTGACGGATAAAGTCGACGGAGTTTTATTCGCGCATCGGCGGTGGTGAATTGCCAATTGACGGATGTTTTGCGTCGATTTCGCGCGGTGTTCCAATGTTCGATCTCGCGGCAGAGTAT
>CAZHIV010000271.1:0-3349 GCA_964532675.1 uncultured Planctomycetaceae bacterium | reverse complement strand
GCTTGAAGCGGACATCGTTCATCCGCGTGGCGACGGGCACGCCGCCCCCCGCCTCCGCCAGCTTGCCGGAGAGCAGGATCGCCCCGGCCTGCATGGCCGCCTCGCACAGCAGCACGCCGGGCGTGATTGGGAACTCCGGATAGTGCCCGCGATACCAGAATTCCTCGCCGGTGAACCGCTTCCGGCAGACGATGCGGTTGTCCGATAGCTCGACGATCTCGTCGATGAGCAGAAACGGCTCGCGGTGCGGGATGGCCGATTTAATCGTATCCAGAGACATTATTGTACACCGCGGATGGACGCGGATTAACGCGGATGGATGAAATCTGCGCGTATCCGCGTTCATCGGCGGTTCGTTACGTTGCGCTCGCGACGGTTCGCCTCGTGTTCGTGTGGCCGGTCGTTAACTGGCCGTCGACTTCATTCGCCACGATCACGCCGTAGTTCATCGCCCCCAGCCAGCCGCTCATGATGATGCCGACGCTGCCGGCGTGGTAGAGGCCGGTGATTTGTTGCGGCAAGGCGCGGCTCACCGCGAGGCCTTCGAACTTCGTGCCGAAGCTCGCGCCATTCACGTGCTTCGTGTAGTGCTGGAACGTGACGGGAGTCGAGGCTTCGACGTGGTCGAGCCGCTCGCGAATGTTGGGCACGTACTTGTCGAGCGCGTCGAGCGTCGTTTCGATGAGGTCGCGCTTGTCGGCCTCGTACGCTTCGCGGTTGAGGCTCGCCCAGTCGTCATAGTTGGCATTCGTACTGGAGACGATGAGGCACCGCGGTCGGCCCTGGGGGCGGGTGCGCGGGTAGTAGAACGAATACGTGCGGCTAGTGATGTCGCGGCTCAACAGCAGCTCGGTGCGGAACAGCGGCGCGGTCGAGCTGAACAAAAGATCGCCGGTCGTTTCGTCGACCCGCTCCTCCGGCTTGAGCGCCATGTAGACTTGCGTGCTGGAGTTGTTGAGCCGCACGGCGCGGGCGTCGTCGATGAAGCCGCGGTCGAAGTACTTCTCGCCAACGAGACCGAAGATCGTGGCGTTGAGATTGGCGTTGGAAACGACGGAGCGGGTGCGAATCGTGCGGCCATTCACTTCCACCGACCGCACGCGGCCGCCTCGGCAGTCGATTCGCGAGACGTCGCACCGAATGCCGATGTCGACGCCGCTGGCGCGCAGCGCGCGCTCCATAAGGCCGATGAGCTTATCGGTGCCGCCTTCGAACGTGAACACACCCTTCGACATGAAATTCGAGAAGACGATGCCGTAACTGATGGCCGGGTCTTCGAGCGTGCTGCCGTTGGCGTAGGTAATCGGCTCCATCAACAGGCGAATGACGTCCTCGCGGCCGGGAAAAAATTTGTCGAACAACTCGCGGGTGGTCATCGACCGCTCGTCGTAGAAGTTCATGCCGCGGGACGTGTCGAAGAAGTCGGACGCCGACTGCGGATTGACGTTGAAGTCGTCGATGAGTAATCGCGTGAAGTCGTCGCGGTTGAACGATGTCGTGAGCGAGAACATCGGGTTGTCGAACCGTATGTGTTTCAGTTGCACGATCGAGTCGGCGATCTCCTGCGTCCAATAGCGGCGGCAGCTTTTCACCATGCCGTAGGGGAACCCGTGCAGCGAGATATCGAAGATGTGCCCGCCCGGGCGCTTGAACCACGTGGCCATGCCGCCCAGCTTGTAGTGCTGCTCCAAGAGAAGCACGCTGCGGCCGGCGCGGGCCAGCACATTGGCCACCGTCAGCCCGGCCAGGCCGCTGCCGATGACGACGACGTCGTACTCGTCCTTGGCGTGTTGAAGAAAATCGCGGGGCATGAAATGGTTCGTCGGCTGTTGGCTGTCGGTTAGCGGCTAGGCGGTTTTTGCGATTCACATATTCTACTGCCGCTCTAGCCAGATGATAAAGCCCGCGGTGGGCTTGTCGGTGACCTCGGCCGCGCTATCGACCTGGTCGGCACGGAAACGTTTAAGGACGAGCGTCGTCTTGTTGGGCCTCATTGCTTGAACTGTTGATCCGCGCCCTGAAAGGGCGACATGTGATAGCCCGGGGCAACGCCCTGGGAGGTCAGTATGCCGTTGCAAGTTAGCCCTGAAAGGGCGGAATAACGGTGGCACCGGTTCAATCCCAGACGTAACGTTCATCGAACTCCACGTGATACTTCGCCAGCAGGCTACGAAACTCGTCCTGAAATGAAATGCGTTGATGATGCTGCCGTTGGTTCGAAATATACGTCCGGAGATCGCTCAACTGCGATTGGCCGATCGAAAACGCGCCGTAGCCGTTTTGCCAGGCGAAGCCCTCGTATTGCTTCCCCCTGGTTTTAATCCACTTCGAAGAGCTCGTCTTGATTTCCTCCAAGAGTTTGCTGATCGGCATCGTGCGGGCCAGCGAACAGGCGATGTGGATGTGGTCGTCGCTCGCGCCGATGGCGTGGCTTGGGCAATTCTGCTCGCGACAGATTCCGGCTAGGTAGCGGAATAGCTCCGACTCGATTCCCGGGTCGATCCAGGGGTGGCGGTTCTTGGTGCTAAAGACAAGATGGAGCAAAACGTTTGATAATGATTGCGCCATATTGTCCCGCCCTTGCAGGGCTAGCGTATCGTCGGCACTGGTTACCCAGGGCGTTGCCCTGGGCTATCGCATCTTGCCCTTTCAGGGCACGAATCGCAAGACAACCCAGGGTGTTGCCCTGGGGATCGGCTAGCCCTGAAAGGGCGAAAAAATTCCTGCCCGATTAGCTATATCCCGCCCTTTCAGGGCTAGCGTTTCGTGGGATCGACTGCTGCCCAGGGCGTTGCCCTGGGCTATCGCATCTTGCCCTTTCAGGGCCGGGATCGCAAGCACCCGACTATTCAACGTGACTCGTCATCAAGCAAACATCCGACTACCCAGGGGGGATCGCAAGAACGCGACCATTGGACACGACTCGTCATCGCCCCTGCAAGCAGTGCCGGTTGGCCATTGCGATGCCGCTGGTGATGCTGCCGATGATGCCGACGAAGCCCTGGTCGGTGCCGCAGACGAAGAGGTTGTCGAGGTGCGTGCGGCCGTCGAGCTGCTTGGCCGGCGCGCCGTAGACGGCACCGTTGTCGTGGCCGGTGAAGCGGACGATCGTCGTGGGCGTGAACATATCGGTATCCACAACGCGGGCCCGGTAGTCGGGCACGAAACGCACGGCGGAGTCGGTGATGCGCTCGTACCAGCGGAGCTTTTCGAGGCGGTATGCTGCCTCGTCAAGTGCGCGCCAGCGGTCGAAATTGGCCAGCGCGGTGATCCGCATCGTGCCGTCCTCCAGCGGCGAATCGTAGGCAAAGTTGTTCGGCGAGCAGATCACGCCGCTGCGCACGTCGCA
>CAZHIV010000270.1:0-3616 GCA_964532675.1 uncultured Planctomycetaceae bacterium | reverse complement strand
GCAGGAGTACGTCGACTCGATCATCGACGACGTCCGTTGGCTCGGCGGCGACTGGGAAGATCGGCTGTTCTACGCCTCCGACTACTTCGGCCAGCTCTACGAATGGGCCATCCAGCTCATCAAGGAAGGCAAGGCGTACGTGTGCGACCTGCCGGCCGAGGAAATGCGCGTGCACCGCGGCACGCTCACCGAGCCGGGCCGCAACAGCCCTTTTCGCGATCGCGGCGTTGAAGAAAACCTCGACCTGTTCGAGCGGATGAAGGCCGGCGAGTTTCCCGACGGCTCGCGCACGCTCCGCGCGAAGATCGACATGGCCCACCCGAACCTCAATATGCGCGACCCGGTGATGTACCGCATCAAGCATGCCCATCACCATCGCACGGGCGACGAGTGGTGCATCTACCCATCCTACGACTGGGCGCACGGGCAGAGCGACTCGATCGAGGGCATCACGCACTCGATCTGCACGCTGGAGTTCGAGAACCATCGGCCGCTGTACGACTGGTTTTGCGACGCGCTCGGGATTCACCATCCGCGGCAGATCGAGTTCGCGCGGTTGAACCTGACGTACACGGTGATGAGCAAGCGGAAGCTGCTGCAGCTGGTGCAGGAGAAGCACGTGGCCGGTTGGGACGACCCGCGGATGCTCACCATCCGCGGCCTGCGCCGCCGCGGCTACACGCCCGAGGCGATTCGCGCGTTCTGCGAGCGGATCGGCGTGGCGAAGTTCAACAGCACCGTGGAGATGGCCTGGCTGGAAGACGCCATCCGCGACGATCTCAACGCCCGAGCCCCGCGCGTGATGGCGGTGCTGCGACCGCTCAAGGTTGTCATCACCAACTATCCGGAAGGCGAGATCGAGCAAGTCGAAGCGGCGAATCACCCGCAGCGGCCGGAGCTGGGGACGCGCCAGGTGCCGTTTTCGCGGGAGCTGTACATCGAGGTCGACGACTTCATGGAGGACGCGCCCAAGAAATTCTTCCGGCTCGCCCCCGGACGCGAGGTGCGGCTCCGTTACGCGTACTTCATCACCTGCACCGACGTGACGAAAGACGCGGCCGGCAACGTCATTGAGCTGCGCTGCACGTACGACCCGGCCACCCGCGGCGGCAACGCCCCGGACGGCCGCAAGGTGAAGGGCACGATCCACTGGGTCAGCGCGCCGCAGGCTGCGAGCGCGGAGATTCGGGTGTACGACCACTTATTCAAGACGGAGCATCCGGAAGGGGGAGGGCGGAAGGCGGAGGGCGGAGGGCCAGACGAAGTGTCGGGCGCTCAGCTTAACGCAGACAGTCCGCGAGCCGTGTCGTTTCTCGACAATTTGAACCCGGACTCGCTGAAAGTCGTTGGCAATGCAAAGCTCGAACCGTCTCTGGCCGCCGCGGAGCCGGGCCAGCACTTCCAATTCGAGCGCCTCGGCTATTTCTTCACCGACCCGGTGGCTTCCAAACAGGGCCAGCCGGTGTTCAACCGCACGGCCACGCTGCGCGATACCTGGGCGAAAGAAGTGGCGAAAGAGTAAGAGCCTATCCCAGAACCGTCTGCGGAGAGGGGGGACAGGCACATTTTGCTCCGAAGACTCCGCAAAATGAGCCAGTCCCCGGCGGTTCTGGGATAGGCTCTAAACCCAGTTTCAAAACCATCACGGCTTGTGGCTCAGTGGCACAGGCCGCTGGCCTGTGTCTCAGCCTTCCAGAATTCCGCACCGGCTAGCAGCCGGTGCCACTGGTCTTGAAACCGTCTCGCGTCGGCCGCCGCGCCTGCCACGCACGCGCTCACGTTGAAGTGGAACACGCTGGGGGGTCGTTCTAGACGCTTCGATGCCCGGCCGGCCGATCATGCTGGCGAGATGGTCGACGAAATCGGCGAGGGGGCGACGCTCATCGAGTTCGGCAGCGGCAGCAGGACGTAGCAAACACTTTATTGCGCGATTTTCCAGACGACGTGTCCCGAAGCGAGCACACCTTCTCTCACGAATCCGTGCCAGCGCCCTTCATACTCCGTGTAGGTTGCGTTAGCCTTGAGAATTCCCCCGCCGACGAGAGCATTTCCGAAAGTGCCGGCGTCATATGAAAAAGTGACGATGCCGTGCGAATTGAACCGTCCCCGAATCTGATACGTAACTCCTTGGTCGATTTTACTGTGAGCGACGCCTTCGAAGAAGGCTCCTCGCTGCTTATTGATGCGTATAGGTTCGGTGGTATATTCCTGCTCCTCAGTGTATTGGCCGTCGGCGTGATCAACGTACCAGGTAGCGTTCCACTTCTTCACGATATCGGGCAAGTCAAGATTAGGGGTTTTTCGAGTCTCCAGCCAGGCGGAAGCCACTGGTTGAGCCAACGCGCCCAGGATGCCTCCTGCAACAGTTGCAATAGCACCGAACCACAACTCTGTTCCGGAAAAAGTGTCCGCAACAAGGATTACAGACTCCATATGCGATCTCCGTTATCTGAGAACATCACGACGGGGAGCATACACCCGCTCAAAGTATACTGCAGGGTTTGGGTTTTCGCGAGGTAGTGCCGCTTGAGAAGGGCGTCGCAAACAGCGCGCGAGAGTCGGCCGATTCGGACCGGAAGACATGGAGCTACGACATTGCCTTCATGCGGCCGGCGGACGGCGCGTTGGGCGAGTACAATGGCAAATTCATGTGCAATTAGGATCTACGGAATGGCCGCGACCCCAACGGGTCACCGGCAACGCAGTTCGGTCCGTCCCGGCGACCCGTTGGGGTCGCGGCTATTTCGCGGTCGGGGATGTATTTCGTTCGCGGGAGATAAGTTCGCGGGAGATAAATAGTGAGCCGCCGTCAGGTTGGTTTTTTGTTGGCTATGTTGTGTTCCTGCCCGTGGGGCGTCTCGGCCGAGTTGTCGGCGGCGGAGGCAGTCGTGCGCGATCGGTATGGGGCGATCGTACGGGGCGACGTAACGGCCAAGAAACTCGCGTTCGTGTTTACGGGCGACGAGCGCGGCAAGAGCACGCTGCCCATTCTCGACACCTTGAAGGAACGCAAACTGCCGGCGGCGTTTTTTTTCACAGGCAATTTCCTCCGCAACCCCGAGCTGCGGCCGTTGCTGAAGCGGGCGCTGGAAGATGGTCATTACGTCGGTCCGCACTCGGACTCGCATCCGCTCTACTGCTCGTGGGAAGATCGGGAGAAAACGCTTGTCACGGAGGCATTCTTCGTGGCCGACTTGACGAAGAACCTGGCCGACCTGCAAGCGCTTGGCGCGCTTCCACGTAGGGCAGTTCCTCCGAAACTGCCAAATACGAGTGTCGGAGACACTCGGCTACGTGGGCCGAGCAGCACACCGGTGCTCTTCATCCCGCCCTATGAATGGTACAACGGCGACCAGGTTCGCTGGGCGCAGGCTGCGGGAGCGACGCTCATCAACTTCACGCCCGGCAGCGGCTCGAACCGCGACTACGCTTCGGAAGGCGACGAGCGCTTCGTGCCTTCGCGCACGATCTACGACGACATCCTGGCTCACGAAAAAGACGACCCGCACGGCCTGAACGGCTTCATCCTGCTGTTGCACCTGGGCTCGGGGCGGCAGGACCCGTTTCATCCGCGGCTTGGCCGACTGTGCGACGAGCTGGCGGAACGCGGCTACAA
>CAZHIV010000269.1:0-7511 GCA_964532675.1 uncultured Planctomycetaceae bacterium | reverse complement strand
AACCCTGACCGGAAGTCGTATCGATATCGAGATTGGCGATGCTGATCGTGGAATCCGTATTGCCAACGATTTGCACGGCATTTTCTGCTCCGGTATTGAAGTTGTTATCTCCCAGGAAATCAATGGCGGCATCGTTGTTGTTGAATACGAACATGCCGTCATTGTCGTCGTTGATCGTGCTTGCGGCTGTAAACAACACGCTGCCGCCCGTCATATTTAGAATTTCGACCGATCTTCCGTCGGTATCGCCCGGCGTGGGCGCGTTCGACGAATTCCGAATATCGCCGGCAAAGGTGATGGTCGCCTCGCCGCGTTGAACAAGGAAGTCGGTGCCGCCCCACTCTCGAATGACCATATCGGCGCCCGAATCAAAGTTGAACGTCGCGTCACTGTCTTGGATGCGCACGCCAACGCCGGTCCCGCTCGCGTTGTTTCCGTCGACAGTCGTGTTGTTGACGAGGACCGTACCGTTGTCGAGGTCGTCGAAGCTGAGGCCGAACGCGGTCGAGCTGAGTACCTCGCTATCATTCATGGTGAGCGTGAGATTGCCCGAAGTTCCGTTGCCGTCCACCTCCAGGCCGAAGTTACCGTCGTTGATCTGGACGTCGCTGAGGTTGACGATCATTGCCGGATTGGTCGTCTTATCGATCCGGATGCCCGATTGATTCGCCGCGTTATTGATAATGATGCCATTGATTGTTGTATTGGCCGAATTGCGAACCACGACGGTGTCGGCGGCGCCGCCTTGAAGCGTTCCATTGTCGCCCGGCGCATCGGCGGTTACGTCGCCAAACACGATCGACCCGCCCGTATTTCCTTCGATCTGAAGGGCGCTCGTGGGGGCGGCTGCCGTGCGATTGATTTCATTGAACACGACGCCCAATCCGTCGATCGACATATCGGTAATACGGGCCACCTGGCCGGTGGACGTCATGATGCTGCTGCCGGTGTTGTTCGCGGTGAGGTTGCCGCCGCCGGTGGCAATGAAGCCGGCGCCGCCGGTCGTCGTGATGTCGAGCACGCCGGTGAAGTCGAGGTCGGTGTTCTCGTTGTTGGTGAGCGCGATCGCGTCGGAATTCTCGGTAGTGAGTGTCAGATCGCCGGTAAACAAGGCCAATCCGCCGCCGTTACTGTTGGCGCGAATGCCGTCGCCGGTGTCCGTAAAATCGCCGGTAAACGTGACGCTGCCGGCGCCCATGCCTTGCACAGAGGCCGATAGCCCGGCATCGTTTTCGATGTCGCTGTTGACGACGACGGTGCCGCCAAATTCATTGTCGCCGCTCGTGTCGCCGTCGATTTCGACCGCCGTGCCGTCGATGCTGGTCAGCGTCACGGTATCCTGGATTGTGACAGTGCCGTCCGAATCGCCAGCGACGCGAAGTCCGGCTTGTGAGCCGTTGGTGAGCGAGGAGTTGGTGGCCGTGAACGTGCCGTCGAAGTTGGTGAGCTGAATGCCGCCGCCGGTGGCGCCGCCGTCGTAGGTGAGCTCGTCGAGCGTCACGGTGCTCGCGGCGTCCACGTTGGCGAGCGAAACGGCAAATCCCCCGCCGCCCGTGACGCCGAAGTCGTGCAGATTCGCGGTGCCCGTCAAGCCGGTGCCGAAAATCGCATTTCCCGTGACATTCGCGAAATCGAGGTTTGCGACCTCGTTGCCGTTGGCCAAGCGGATGGCGTCGCCCAATGCCGCAGCGATCATCGGTCGGTCCGCATTGCGCGCCCCGGGCGCGGTCGCGGGAATGACGAAGGTGCCTCGTTCGGCAGTGGCGACCGTGGGCTCGAAGCCATCGCCCTCGCCGAGAAGTCGCTGATTGTTCTTTAGGTTAGCAGTTGCGTCGCCGTTGAACACGCTCTCAGCGTGGGCGAGGATGACGTCGCCTTGCCGGCTGCCGGCGCCGTTGATGTCGCTGAGCATGTCGAATGGGCTTTCGAACGTGCCGTCGCCGCCGGGCGCCGCGGTGCTGTCGACGTGCACGATGCGCAGGTCGGTGCCGTCCGGCGCCGTCAGGGGAATGCCGCTTCGGGTCGTGCTATGCGCCAGCACCACGTAGTCGTTACGCAGCACGGGCTCGCGGAAGCGGTCGGGCACGCCGCACGCCGGCTGGTAATCGGTGCGCGTGCGCCCGACAAACCAGACGACGGAGAAGGTTGCATGCGTTTCGAAGATTTCATCGTCGCTGAGTGTGATTTGCAGCAGCAGATCGGGGTAGGCATAGCCGCGCAGTCCCGCGCGGTAACCGGCCGAATCGTTGTCGTCGTTGGCCACGTAGTATGGCCCGGCGAAGGCCCAGGCGTCGCGCTCTGAACCGAGACGGCGCGCGACTTCCAGCTCGGCCGCGTAGTGCGACGAATCGACGATGGCCTGGGTCGGTTCGACGATCGCATTTCCAAGGAACTCGGGATCCTCGCCGGTCGGCACGAACCGGCCGACCTTGTCCTGCGGGCCGAGCGGGGTGTAGCCGTTTAGCCGGAAGTCCCAGTTTTCGCCGAGCGATTCGTAGGAGATGCCGAGCTGCGGATAAAAATTGCCCGCCTCGGTGTGGGTGCCGTCGGCCCAGATGCTGACGCCGTCGATCCGCTCGGTGTCCCAAAGGAATGGGTGATGGGTCAGCCAGCGCACGCCGGCGCCGACATTGTAACCGACGCCCTGGACGTCGTTCATCGTTACCTGGCCGTCGAAAAACGCAATCCAATCCTCGAACGTGAGGACCTGCATGGTCCCGACGTCGAAGTTGCCGTGGTTGTTCTGGCCGTAGGACTCGGTGTTGTAGCGCAGGCGGAGCATGGTGCCGAGGTCTTGCGAATAGAAGCTCACGCCGCCGAAATCCGTCACGGGGGCCACGCCATAGTCGACTCCGCTGGGCTGGATGCCGGGCAAGGCTTCTTGCTGGGCCGCGCTGCTGCCGACCGACGCCAGCCACAGTGCGGCGGCGCAAATTGCAGCGCGGGCCACGCCGCGGCGCGAATTCGCCATGGCCGCCTTGCACTTTGAATCGTTCAAATTGCAATTCGCGTGCAAACGTAGGGGCATATCTATGCTACTCCATCAGCATTACGCCGCAGGCATGGCGCGAGGAGAAGAGATAGGAAATGATCCCGGTCCCGCTCCCGGTTCATGCTCAAAGCGCCGTCGCAGTATCCGGCGAAGCGCCGCGACGCTCGCCCGCCTGAATGGCAATTCGATAAGTTTACGAACAGAAAAGGTAGAAGCAGTGCCTCACCGAGACGGTGGGCGGCGGGATGTTAGTCACGCCCGCGGTGGGTCGCAAGGCCAGATTCTGGGCGTGCGATCCTCGCGGACGGCTGCGTTTCCGCTATCGAAGAATTGCTAGCAGGCCGCGCGAGTCGACCAGCGGCCCACCGGAATTGCCCGGATTGATCGGCGCGGCGCGCTGGATGATGTTCTTTCAAATAAAGATCGTCGCCGGGTGCTCGAGGTACTCCTTCACGCACTGGATGAAGGTCGCCCCATCGGCGCCGTCGACGACACGGTGGTCGAACGAGCCGGAGAGGTGCAGTATGCGGCGAATGGCGATCTGGCCGCGATGGACGACGGGCCGGTCGGACGCTTTGTTGATGCCCAGGATGCCGACTTCCGGGTGATTGATGATCGGCGTGGCCGCCAGGCCGCCCATGCGGCCGAGGCTCGTGACCGTGAACGTGGAACCGGAAAGCTCGTCGCGCGAGATGGACTGATTGCGGGCCGCCTCGGTGATGCGGCGCATCTCGCGGGCCGCTTGCCACAGGTCCATCGCTTCCGCATGCCGCACGACGGGCACGCACAGGCCGCGTTCGGTCTGCGTCGCGACGCCCATGTGCACCGCGTCATATCGGGTGATTACTTCCCGTTTCACATCGTAGTGCGAATTTAGCTGCGGAAATCGCGACAGCGACTTGGCCACGGCGAGCATGATGAACGGCAAGTAGGTGAGCTTCGGCTGCCCGTCGGTGCGATGCTCGTTGAGGTGATCGCGCAGCGATTCGAGTTCGGTGATGTCGACCTCTTCGATGTAGGAGAAGTGTGGGATCTGCGTGTTGCTGACGACCATTTTTTCCGCGATGCGCCGCCGGAGACCGACCATCTGGATCTCGGTCGTGTGTGTGCGGAATGTGCGCGGCAGCGAAGCGGCAGTTGCGACTTCGCTGCGCAGGTAGGCGTCGACGTCGGCATGGGTGACGCGGCCGCCGGGACCGGTTCCCCGGATATGCTGCAGCTCAACTTGCAGCTCGCGTAGGCGGCGACGCACCGCAGGGCTGGCCAACGAGGGCCCGTGCGGTTGCCGTTGCAACTCCGTTGCAGCAACGCGCAGCGACGGAGGATCAGGCATGGGAGCCGTGCGAGCGGGTGAACAAACCTCTTGCCGAACAGTCTCCCCCGCTCCCCCTCTCCCATTCTCCCCCACTTTCGCGACAGGGCCCGTCTCGAAGCTCACCAGTTCCGCGCCAACGGGAACCGTCTCCCCCACATTTCCGTGCGTCGTAACCACGCGGCCCACCAGGCCGCTGGGAATCGTCACCGTCGCTTTGTCGGTCATCACGTCGACCAGCGGCTGATCCACGCCAACCTGTTGGCCCGGCGCCACATGCCAAGCGACGATCTCCGCCTCCACGACACCCTCGCCCAGGTCGGGCAGCTTGAATATGACCGATTGCATAACGACCTCAGTGGGCGGGTGGTTCACCTAAACTGCTAAAACGTTATCTCACGCAAAGACGCAAAGACGCAAAGACCTCTAATCAAACCACGAAGGGCACAAAGGACACTACGTTACAAAGAATCAATCCGTCGAAGCTACTCTTATACTTTTGTGTGCTTCGTGAACTTTGCGGTGCATTGTTTTTTGCGCCTTCGCGCCTTTGCGTGAGACTTTCTTTAATCAAGCGGCGATTGAGCTGCGCAACGCGCTGCCGATGCGCTCTCGGCCGGGCATGTACTGCCACTCCTGGGCGTGTGGGAAAGGCGTGTCCCAGCCGGTCACGCGCAGGACGGGTGCCTCCAAGCTGTAAAAACAGTGCTGCTGCACCAGCGCCACGACTTCGGCACCGAAGCCGCAGGTCCGCGGCGCTTCGTGCACGATGATGCAGCGGCCCGTCTTCTCGACCGAGGCGGTGATCGTGGCCAGATCGAGCGGCAACAGCGTCCGCAAGTCGATCAGCTCGGCGTCGACCTCGGACTGTTGGATGGCGGCGGCCGCGACGTGCACCATCGTGCCCCATGCAATGACTGTCACTGCGTCGCCGGGCCTCACGATGGCGGCCTGGCCGAGCGGCGTGCCGTAATAGCCGGCCGGCACCTCCGCAGCTGGCTGGTCGCGCCAGGGCGGCACGCGTTCGGGGTCTCCTTCGAACGCGCCGCGATACAGCCGCTTCGGCTCGAAGAAAATGACCGGGTCGTCGCTCTCGATGCTGCTGATCAAAAGTCCCTTGGCGTCGTACGGATTGGATGGCATGACAACACACAGGCCCGGCGTGTGCGTGAAATAGGCCTCCGGCGATTGGCTGTGATACAAGCCGCCGCGAATGCCGCCGCCGCTGGGTGCGCGGATCGTCACGGGCGCCGTCCATTCGCCGCCGCTGCGGTAACGCAGCTTGGCCAACTCGTTCGTGATCTGGTCGAATGCCGGATACAGGTAGTCGGCGAATTGGATTTCGGGCACCGGCCGCAGGCCGTTGATCCCCATGCCGATGGCCGCGGCGACGATGCCGCCTTCGGCCAGCGGCGTATCGAACACCCGGCGCGGCCCGAAGCGCTGCTGCAGTCCCTGCGTCGCCCGAAACACGCCGCCGAAGTACCCCACATCCTCGCCGAACACGCAGACCGCCGCGTCGCGCTCGAGCATTACCTCGAGGCCGGAGCGAATCGCCTGGATCATGTTCATCGTGGGCATGGGAGGGTCGAGAGTTGAGGGTTGAAAGTTGCAGGTGGCGGAGGTTTAACCCGCCGCGCGGCGGTGGTTGTCGTCGAACGGGAGAATAGAGCATTCGGGCACGGGCGGCGCCGTTTCGAATTGCAGCTCCTGCATTTGCTCGCGGAGATGATTCGGCAGCTCGGCATAGACGTCGGTGAACATCGCTTCGGGCGGATGTCCAATGCCGTGTGCTGCGGTGCCGAACGCCTCGGCTCGCTCAAACGTGGCGGCGATTTCCTGCTCCAAAGCAGAGGCCAACTGGCGATGGGAGTCCTCCGACCATTGCCCGAGGCGAATCAAGTGGCATTTGAGCCGTTCGATCGGATCGCCGCCGGGCCACTGGTCGGACTCGTTCGCGGCACGATACTGGGATGGATCATCGCTCGTGGAATGGGCGTCGCGGCGGTACGTGACAAGCTCGATGAGGGTCGGTCCGCCGCCGCGGCGAGCCCGTTCGATGGCCCACGCCTCGGCCGCGTACACGGCCAGAAAATCGTTGCCGTCGACGCGCAGGCCGGGCAGGCCGTAGGCGTCGGCCCGCGCGGCGAACGTCGCGCCCCCGGTGGCTAAGTTGCGGTGCGTGCTGATGGCCCACTGGTTGTCGACCACGTGCAGCAGGCAGGGCGGCTTGAACACCGAAGCGAAGTTGAGCGCGTGATGGAAGTCGCCCTGAGCGGCCGTACCGTCGCCCACCCAGGCGCCGACGACCCGCCGCTGGCCACGGTAGGCGAACGCCATCGCCGCGCCCACGGCCTGCGGAAACTGCGTTCCGACCGGACTGGAGATCGAAACCACGTTGCCGGCCCGCCAACTGTAGTGCACCGGCATCTGCCGGCCTTTGGCGTTGTCGCACTTGTTGCCAATCACCTGGCCCATGATTGTGAGGAGCGGCATGCCGCGCACGAGCAGCAGGCCGACCTGGCGATAGGCGGGCAGCAGCATGTCGTGCTGGGCGAACGGCATCGCCCCGGCCACGGCGACGGCTTCCTCGCCCTTGCTGGAGACAAAGAACGACAACCGCCCTTGGCGCTGCATGGCGATCATCCGGGCATCGAGCTGCCGTGCGCGGAGCATCATCTCGAGCCCGTTGCGAAGCTGCTGCGGCGTAAGCGGCAGTTGCCAGGGCCCGGCGGCCGCGCCGTCGTCGCCCAAGACGCGCACCAGGCCCACTGCATGTTCGCGAAGTTCACGAGAGGGAGCGAGCGTATCGGGCCGCGGCAGATCGCCCGGTTGATGCGGCAGCGGCGCAAAGCAGGGCGTGTCGCCAGGCCGGTGCGGGGCGTTCGGCACCGCCAACTCGAGAGGAAGCGGATCGCGCAAGGGCTCCGCTTCGACGGCGGCCCACGGATTCGCTTTGCCGACAATTTGCGAGGAGTCTTCCATGACTCACTTCCCATTATCCGGCGACCAGCGGTCGCGGGTTTATGCGGCGGATTATCCTGATCGCGCCTCGTTCAATAGCATCCCCGCCCGGTACGAGCTGCGCACGAGCGGTCCGGCGGCCACCGCGCGGAAACCGATCGATCGGGCCTCGTTGGCCCAGGCGTCGAACCGATGGGGCGACACGTACCGGTCGACCGGCACGTAGCGCTCGCCGGGCCGGCC
>CAZHIV010000268.1:0-11535 GCA_964532675.1 uncultured Planctomycetaceae bacterium | reverse complement strand
TCACGCTGAGTTCGATCACGCCATGCGCGAACATGAACCCAAGCAGCGATTGACCCATTTCATAGTGCGCGGCCAATCCCAAAATTGCGCAGATGAATAAGCCATTGAAGCCCAGGATATTGGCGTCGTCGTATCCGAACGGGACAAAGCCCGAGTTAAGGCCCGCGTCGACGCCGAAGTCTTCCCGGAATCCCAGGTCGTGCCAAGCGCTCAGCAAGTAACCGCCGCTCAGCCTCGTGTGGCAGGTGACCTGGGCGGTGAAGCCCGCCTCGATCTCCGTGACGGGGATGAGTTGCTGGGTTTTGAACTCTTGCGTGATCACCTCGGCCGGTCCCGTGCCGCGCGCGTCGATGACGACGGATTCGAATTCCAGCTCGCCGTACAGCAGCGAGATATCGCCTTTCAAATAAGCGCTCAGCCAGCCGGTCTTGAAGAAGTAGCGGCGTCCTTCCAGGCCGAACTTCGCACCGTAGCCCTCGAAGTCCATGCTGCTTTCGGCGCCGGTGAATAGCTGGTCCTGATCGGTGAGGGCGGTCCAGCTGCGTTCCCAATTCGCGTCCGCGGCCCGAAAGCCGCCGGACCAGGTAATGTCCCACGTCGGGCACTGCGGGGCGCAGCAGCCGCCGCCGCACGGATCGCCGCAGCCGCAGGACTGGCTGCACAGCGGGATCGTCTTGGCATATTCCAAATCGTACGACTTCACATCGACGTCGGCGTCGATGAGCGTGCGCCCGCCCGGCGGCGTCACGACTTCGAACGGAAAGAGAATGAGGATATCGGGATTGGCGTTGAACGGCACTTCCACCTCGTCGGCAGAGCTGCGGAGCCGCGTGTAGAGGAAGCGAATCTCGTCGCCGCAGCCGCAGAGCCGATAGCCGCCGCCGAAGCGGTACGAAGACTCGTGCTCGAAATCGAGCTGGTTGAATTCCCGGGTGGTCAAAAAGTCCTCGCTCACGTCCTGCTCGAAATAGCTTTCCGCCTCGCTGAAGCTGGCGCGCACGTACAGGTAATCGGCGTGGGCGAAGAACTGGCCGCCGCCCCAGCCGCTGGAACTACTCTGGCACGGTTCGCAATACGGCTCGCCAAAGCCGGGGCCCGGATGGTAGCCCTCGTGCGGATGGAATTCGCCCGAATGGAACGAGTCGTCGGCAAACGGATCGGCGTAGCCGCCGCGTTCCATGTTGTGGATCTCGGGACGCCCCGCCGGAAGCTCCTCGACCTGCATCGGGGTCGGAGCGCCGGCAGCGGGCCGTGGCGACGGGCCCATCGGCTGGTACATGCTTCTGGCGTAGCGTTGAGCAGAAGCTTGCTGCGCCCATGCGATCGTCATCAGGCTTGCCAGCGCAAGCGCCCCCATCCAATGGCGTTTCATCGAATTCCCCCCTCCCCTCGAAAGCAAGCCCGCGGGGGCTCGCAGCCGGTTTAAGCCGGCGTGTATTGACAGCGGATCGGTGAACGGAGCCGCACGAGTGGCCAGCCTGGTGGGCGGCAGAGTCCGCGGCACCGGACGTTCACTCCCAAACATCGGTATCGCTAGAATCGATACTTTGCTCTTTTTCGATACAAAGTGCGCACGCGGCATAACCGTCGGGCACGGAACATCCGGCAGCGCTTTCCCAGGCCGCAAAATCGACGGCGGCCTGTCGACGCCGCGGCGCGGCGTCATGCTGGATCGTCATCGGCGACGACGGCGGTAAGACAGCCGGCCCCGCCAGGGCCGGCGGGCGACCTCCCGGGCGCTGCGCGAGCGGCAGCTTTGCCGGCGACGGCAGCATTGATGGCGCTGGCGGCAGGACCGCCGCGGCCGACGGCAGCGCCGCGTACGCAGCGAGCGATTCACCGGCGTTTGAGACGAGGTGAGCGGCATTCGCACGTGCCTTTATGCCGAGCCTGCCGCACGTCGCGGCTTGCGGAATCCTGCGCCGGCCAGGATTGCAGACAGCGCCAGCAGGCCGCTGGCCGGCTCCGGAATTACCGGCTCAAAGACGTCGACCGGCTCCATCACGCCGCGCGGCCGGAAGTTGGAGTTGTAATACTGGCTTTGGGGCGCATCGACGACTTCATCGCGGAACGGGAACGGCCCGCTCTTCGAACCGTCGCTGAACAGCACCGACACATGCGAGTTGTCGGCGCTATTGAAGTTCTGGACGTTCCCGTCGTAGACGTTGATGCCGTTCATGTCGAACAGCACGGTTCGGAAGTCGGCGCGGGAAAAGAACTGGCCTTTGTACTTTTCGTCCAAGTCAATGTCGATCCGGAACCGCAACGTCTCTCCCGGGCCAAGGCCGCCCGGGCCGCCGTCGTTGCCGATGAGGACGGTCAAGAGGTTGCCATCGGGCGAGACTGTAGGCGTCAAGTCGTAGCCAGGCGTGGTCTTTCCCAGCAGCGCCGCGGTGCCCAAACTATCGTCGCCAAAGTGGAAGCGAAGGTCGCCGATCGACATCTGGAATTGGACAATATCCAGGCCCGTCGTATCGGTGTTGGTCAGTTCTATCGTGGGCAAATTGCGAGCGCCCATGCGCTGCAGGCCCAGGTCCCACATGTTAACTTTCATCCACATCGGATCATCGCCAAAAGCGAGCTGCAGCTCGCTTTCGCTGATTCTCAGGGTCCAACTGTCGGGCTGGGCCAGCAGCGGGGAAGTGAGGGCCAGCACCAGGCACGCCGGCATCGCCAGGCGCGCCGCGCGTCGCAAATTATCTCGGTGACGGGTGAGAAACATCAAAGTTGATCCTTAATCTTTGTCGTCTTGGTGTATCGTTCGTTTGTGTTCGCGTTGATTCGGGCCGTGACGCCGCAGTCAGCCGAATCGGCATCCGCGGACCGACCACACACCTGCTTGCCAGGGTTCATCGGGGGTTGAACACCGGCGCAAAGCGATTTCGCGCCGGTGGGGATAACGCGCCTCGTGCCCCGGGCGACGGGGCCAAGCGCTGCGGAATAAGATCGGCAGACAGCGTCAGAAGCGAGCGAGTCGAGACTCGTTCGTGAAGGCACAGCGCGCACCGTCAGACAGGGTTGGACTGCCCGAGTTGCGTCAGTGCCGGATCGGGGGGTACGCCGAGGTCATGCGCGCGCAGCGTCACTTAACGATCGGGAATCGCCGGGGGTGAATTACAGCCCGAGATCTAGTCCGACGAGACGCGGGGCGATCCGACGAGGTCGGACGGCGTCAGCAAAAGAATCGGAGGGGACCTTTTCCAGCGGCTATCGAATGTCTAGTGAGCAGCATTCGCGAAGCGCCTCTTCGCTGCCGATCTGACACTCATGAGTTCCGCTCCGAAGATGAAAAAACCGCTAAAAACCCAGCAAATTTCGAGACCGGCCGCCTAGAGACGAGAACCGGCACAAACTACCTGACACTTTCCTTATAGTTAGGCGGGACAAGTCTGTCAACAAATGCGGGACACCGATTGGCGCCGATTTTGACGATCGTGCCGACCGGCACAGGCAACGGACACACCCGATCAGGCCGTGCGCAAAAACGACGCAGCGTCGCCTTTCACTTGGTGGCGGGCATACCGCGCAGCTCGCGCGGAAGAGGAAACGACACGTTCTCTTCGCGAATCGAACGGGGCTCGATCGAGGCGTTGAAATGCTCGCGCAGCCAGTCGAGGCAATCGTCGACCACCTGCTCCGGCGCGCTCGCCCCGGCCGTCACCAGGACGGTGCTGGCACCGTGGAACCAGCCCACGTCGAGGTCACCCGGGCCATCCACGAGGTAGGCCGGAATGCCGCGCTCCCGAGCCAGCTCGGCCAGCCGCTGGCTGTTCGAGCTGTTCTGGCTGCCGAGGACAACGGCCACGTCGGCCTCGGCTGCCAGGAGCGACACGGCCTCCTGGCGGTTCTGCGTGGCGTAGCAGATGTCTTCCTTGGGCGGCGAGGCAATGGCGGGGAATCGCTCCTTCAGCCGCGCGATGATCCGGTTGGCGTCGTCGACGCTCAGCGTCGTTTGGGTGAGATAGGCCAGCCTGGTTTCGTCGGCCACTTGCAGGGCGCCGACGTCCTCGGGCGTCTCGACCAGGAGGATGGCCTCCGGCGCTTCGCCCATGGTGCCGATCACCTCGTCGTGGCCCTCGTGGCCGATCAGCAGGATCGTGTACCCGGCCTGGGCGTACTTGATCGCCTCCAGGTGGACCTTCGTGACCAGCGGGCATGTGGCGTCGATGGCGCGCAGGTTCCGCTCTTTCGCAATCCGGCGAACTTCCGGCGAAACGCCGTGTGCGGAAAACAGCAGCGTGGCCCCCAAGGGCACCTCCGCCAGGTCGTCGACAAACGTGACGCCGCGAGCGCGGAAGTGGTCGACCACGTACTTGTTGTGGACGATCTCGTGGTAGACGTAAATCGGCGGCTCCAACGACGCCAGGGCCAGGTCGAGCGACTCGATCGCCATGTTGACGCCGGCACAAAAACCGCGCGGGCTGGCAAGCAGAACCTTCATGTCTCCATGATAGAGCGCCGGCCACAAACCGCACAGACGCGATTGCAGGTCCCGTCTGCCGGAAGGGACCTGAACCGGTTTCAATACTAGTGGCACCGGCTGCTAGCCGGTGCGGAAAACTGCAAAACTGCGACACAGGCCAGCGGCCTGTGCCACTGAGCCGCAAGCATCGATGGTTTTGAAACCGGTTCCTTGACGTCAGTGTAGATCGGAATGCCGATCGAGGTCCCGCTCGGCAAGCGCGACCTACCGACTCGCCTTGACGCGGTCCAACATGCGTCCCGGGGAGCCCATGATGTTGTACCCGCCGTCGAGGTGCAGGATCTCGCCCGTAATGCCGGAGGACATGTCTGAAAGCAGGAACGCGCCGCACTTGCCGGCCTCTTCGTGGGTGACGTTCCGTCCCAGCGGGGCCATGGCTTCGTACAGACCCAACATTTCGTCGACGCCCGCGCCGCGGCCGCTGATCGTTTGCAGCGGCCCGGGGCTGAGCGCATTGACGCGCACCCCGCGCGGCCCCAAGTCGTACGCCAGGTACTTCACGATCGAGTCGAGCGCCGCTTTGCAGATGCCCATCACGTTGTAGCCGGGCACCGGCCGCTCGCCGCCGAAGTACGTGAGCGTCAGGATGCTCGCGCCTTCATGGAGAATGTCGCGGGCCGCGCGGGCCAGCGCGATCAGGCTGTAGGCGCTGATCTCCATCGCCAGCTTGAAGCCGGCGCGGCTGGTGTCAATCGTGTCCCCCTTGAGATCGTCCGGCAGGGCGAAGGCGATCGAATGGAGTAGAAAATCGAGCCCTCCCAGTCTTTCGCGGGCCACGACCATCAACTCGGCGATTTGCTCGTCGTTCGTAACATCCATCGGGTGCAGGAACGCGCAGCGGGGGTTGCCGTCGGTAAGCTTCGTGACGCGGCCCAGGTTCTTCTTCCGCTCGTCGTCGGGCTTATCAGGCATGTACGAGAAGCCGCACGTGCCGCCCTCGTCCAGGATCCGTTCGGCGATGGCCCAGGCGATCGACTGTTTGTTGAACACGCCGGTGATCAGGCCACGTTTGTCCGCAAATATTGGTTCCATCGACAGACCTCCTTGAGGGCCCCTGGTGTCGCATTCCGGCCACAGGCGCCTGTGGTATAATTGATATCAGCCACTCGCCTTCAAAACGAGTGGCACCGGCTGCCAGCCGGTGCGGAAAACTACAAAACTGGGTCACAGGCCAGCGGCCTGTGCCACTGAGCTGCAAGCATCGATGCTTTCGTATTCGCCACGCAATGCCAGACATCGTACCGAACCTGCTGCGGCTGTCTAGCGAGGTTGCCCGCGTTGCGGAGCTCCTCGAGCCGGCGCTCGACCTGGCAATGACCGCCATCGGCGCGGAAGCGGCCGCCATCGCAAGGGCGGCAACGCCCGAGTGGACGGTCGAGGCGGTCCGCGGCGTGGGCCGATCCGGCGTGCCGCTCGAGCTGGCGGCCGACGCGATGGGTCGCGAAGAGATCGTGTCGGGCGACCGCTGGCTGGCGGCGCCGCTTACCGATGCGCGGCGCCCCGGCGCGGAGCGCCAGCTCGTGCTGCTAGTGCGCGGGAATTGCCCTGAGTCTCGTCTGGCCGTCGTCGCGCAGGCGCTATCCGACGCCCTCGCGGTGATCGAGCGTCAGGAGCGCGCCGCCGACCGGCTGGAACGCTTGCAGACGATGCTGGCCATCACGCACGACTGGCAGCAAACGAATGAAATGGAAACGCTGCTGGTGCGTATGGCCGAAGCGGCCACGCAGCTTCTCAGTGCCGACCGGGCGAGCATTTTCTTGTGGGACAAGCCGAACAAGACCATCGTCGGCCGGCCCGCGCTGGGCGTGGAAGGCGGCGAGCTGCGCCTGCCGGATGACGCCGGCATCGTGGGCCAGGTAGTCCAAACGGGCGAGCCGCGGCGGGTCTCCAGCGCGCTCGATGCCGCGGAGATCGACCGCGCCGTCGATCGCCAGACGGGTTACCGAACCGAAACGATTCTGTGCGTGCCGCTCGTCTCGCCGCAGGGGAACTGCCTGGGCGCGTTCGAAGTGCTCAACAAGCGCGACGGTGCTTTCACTATCGAAGATCAGCGCGGCCTGGTCGAATTGGCCTCGTATGCCGCGGTCGCGCTGGAAAATACGCAGCAGCTTGCCGAGCTCCTGGAGCGGCACGAGAAGCTCGTCGCGCAGGCGGCGCAGGACACGCTGCTTGTGGGCGAGAGCCCGCCGGTCCAGTCGATCCGCTCGACCGTGCGGCGCGTTGCCGACACCGACCTGGCCGTGCTGCTCCTGGGCGAGAACGGAACGGGGAAAGAGGTGGTTGCGCGAAGTATCCATTTCGGCAGCCGGCGGCGAAAACACCCGTTCCTCGCCGTGAACTGCGCCGCCCTGACCGAAACGCTGCTGGAGAGCGAGCTATTCGGCCACGAGAAAGGGGCGTTCACCGACGCTCACGAGTCGCGGGCCGGCAAGTTCGAGCTGGCCGCCGGCGGCACGCTGTTGCTCGACGAGATCGGCGACAGGAGCCTGGCCGGCCAGGCGAAGCTGCTCCGCGTGCTCGAGGACAAGGCGATCGTGCGCGTTGGCGGCAGCCGGACGATCCACGCCGATGTCCGCGTGTTGGCGGCCACGAACCAGAAGCTGGCCGAGCTGGTGCGGGCCAAGCGATTTCGCGAAGACTTGTACTTCCGGCTCAACGTCGTGACGCTCGAGCTGCCGCCGCTGCGCGAGCGGGGCGACGACGTGATGCTGCTGGCCGAGCACTTCCTGCGGGAGTTTTCCCAGCGGGCCGGCCGCCGCATGCCGAAGTTCTCCGCCGCGGCGCGCAAACGGCTCGAAAGCCACGCCTGGCCCGGCAACGTCCGCGAGCTGCGCAATCTCATGGAGCGGCTGGCCTATCTCACGACCGGCGACCGTATTGAAGCCGAGGACCTGGCCTTCATCCTCTCGCCGGGGGCCGGCACTCCCTCGCTGATCGATGCCGGGCTTAACCTCAGCGACGCGACGCACGAGTTTCAGCGCAAATACATCCAGCAATCGATCGACGCGGCGCGCGGCAACGTCAGCCAGGCCGCCAAGAACCTCGGCGTCCACCGCTCGAACCTCTACCGCAAGATGCACCAGCTCGGCATGGAAACGAGCGAAGACGACGACGAGCTGAACGAATAGGTGACCGTCTCGCCTATCCGTCCCTGGTCGTCGGCAGGAGCCACTTGGTGCGCGTGTAGGCGATGCGAAAGCCTTGGCGCTCGGCGTTTCGCTGCGAGGTGCTGCCGGGAGCCGCGACCATCATGGCGATGTCGCAGCCGTGCTCGGCGGCAAACGCAAGGCGACTCTCCAACAAGGCTCGCTGGGCGCCCTGCTTCCGCCATCGTGGAATCGTGCTTGCCCCGGCGAGTAACGCTACCCTTTCAAAAAGGCACACCGCCCCGGTCGCGATGGGCTCGCCGTCCCGCTCCGCCAGAAAACAGTACGATCCCTGCCGGTACGGAAAAATCGCACCGAGACGGAGAATGTATTCATCCAGCTCTGGGAACACGTCGTTCCAACCTTGTGCCGCCGTGCGGGCCCACAGATCGGCCTCGTCCGACGCAACGAACTTAGCTTGAATCGCGTTGTCGATTGTCGCAGGCAGTTCCCGATTTGGATGGATCGGCCGGTACAACACATTCGAGTATTCCTCCGGCTGGTAACCTCGCTCGTGAAGCAACTGCACGAACGATATATCAGCGAGCGGACAGGTTTCGTGGTGGGTCGGGGCGCCATGCCCGCGAAAAAAGCCTTCGATGCGGTCCAAGTGGACGCTCGTCACGGGCTCGAACAGCCCGAGGCCGAACGTCTGCGTGCAGGGTGAATCGGCCCCGTCGAACATCGCCCGGGCGCCGGCGACTTCGATCCACTCGCCGCCCTCTTGGGGAAAGGCTTGCGCGCGGGCTTCCACGAACTCAACATTGCTGAGTGCCTCGGCCAGCTCCAAGCGCCGCGCCAGTGCAAGGTCGGCGGCCGGATGGTCGGTTTGAATCGTATCCATGATCGGCGCGCACCTCCTAATAGAATGCCCCAAGCCTACAGACCCGCCGCGGCCGTCAGTCGGCAAACACCATTTCGACAAACCGCCGCAGCAGTTTATTCGCCTCCGGCGTTTCGCGAACGCTGTGAATGAAGTCGTCGAACGGAATCCGGGCGATCCGCGCCACGTATTCAGGGTATGTCATCACGCGCTCCATGAAGGCCGCGCGGTCGAGCTCGGGATGGAACTGCGTGCAGTAAATGGGGAGGCCGGCGAACCGGAACGCCTGCTCCGGGACGCGGGCCGAGGAGGCCAGTAGCACCGCGTCCGGCGGCAACTCCACGACGTGGTCCTCGTGGCCGGCCTGGCCGCCGAACACCGGCGGCAACTGGCCGAACAGCGGATCGGCGCGGCCGGCCGCGGTGAGCGAGATCTCGATCGTGCCGACCTCGGCGTTCGGCAGATCGTTCACGCACTTGCCGCCCATCGCCCGGGCCATTGCCTGAAAACCCCAGCAGGAGGCGAACGTCGGCTTGGCGCGCCGATGAATCTCGCGCATGCAGTCCAGCGCCCGCTCCAGCCAGGCGCCTTCGCCGGCCGCCGAGTAGTGGCCGCTGCCGCCCAAGAGCAGCATGTCGGGCCGCTGCAGCTTGTCGAGCGGAGGCGCCGCGCCGAGCAGATCGAACACCTCGATCGCCGAGATCTCGCAATCGAGCATCCGCGCAAACAAGCGCACCTCCTGCGCAGCCATCGGATCGCCGGAGTTCCGCGTCTGCAGCAGGAGATAGCGAAGCGGGCGCATGTTAGCCTCGGCCGCGAGGCCGGATCCGCGGGTTCACGTGCTGGCAGCGTCCGTCACAATATCAATCGCCACGGCCATCGTGTCCATGACTTTTTCAAGTTCCTCCAACGACATCGCCAGCGGCGGCATGACGTACAGCGCGTCGGCGAGGGGGCGGAGCCATACGCCGCGCGGCATGGCTTCGCGGCACACGCGCCAGGCGCGCCGCTCGCGGGCGGGGTAGGGCAGGCCGGTGGACTTGTCCGGCGTGAGCTCCAGTGCACCCAGGAGTCCGCGTTGGCGCGTCGTGGCGACGTGCGGATGTTCGGCCAGGCGGCACAAATGCTCGCCCAGCCGCGCGATCTTCGGCGGCAGGTTGACGAGCGTGTTTTCTTCCTCGAACACGTCCAGTGTGGCCAGCGCCGCCGCGGCGGCCAGCGGGTTGCCGCCGTACGTGTGGCCGTGGTACAGCGTGCGGCCTTCGTCCCAGCGGCCCAGGAACGCGTTGTAGATCGCGTCGTGGGTAATCGTCGCCGAAAGCGGCAGGTAGCCGCCCGTCAGACCCTTGCCAAGGCAAAGGAAGTCGGGCACGACTTCCTCCTGCTCGCAGGCGAACATCGTCCCGGTGCGGCCGATCCCGACGGCGATCTCGTCGGCGATCAACAGCACGTCGTACCGGCGGGTCAGTTCGCGCACCCCGCGCAGAAAGCCCGCGGGTTGCACCACCATGCCCGCCGCGCACTGAACAAGCGGCTCGATGACCAGCGCCGCGACCTGTTCGTGGTGCGCGCCGAGCAGCGCATCGAGCTCGGCGAGGAAGTGCGCGGCCGCGTCGGCCGGCGCAACGTTGTTCGGCAGCCGCCGCGGGTCGGGCTGGGGCGCTCGGATCACGTCGAACAAGAGCGGCCCAAAAACTCCCTGGAACCGCGCGATGCCGCCGACGCTCGCGCTGCCGATCGTGTCGCCGTGATACGCCTCGCCGAAGGCGATGTATTTCGTTTTCTCCGGCCGCGGCCGCTCGCATTGCCGCCAATACTGGAACGCAGCCTTGAGCGCGACTTCCACAGCCGACGAGCCGTCGCTGGCGAAAAACACGTGCGCCAGGTTGCCGGGGGCCAGGCCGGCCAGTCGCCGGGCAAGACGCACGGTCGTGTCGCAGCCCATGCCGAGCGACGTGCAGTGGGCGACGCGGTCGAGCTGCTCGCGCACCGCCGCGTCGATCCGCGGATGGCGATGGCCGTGCACGTTGCACCACATGCTGCTCGCGCCGTCGAGATATTCGCGGCCGTCGATGTCGATCAAGCGACAACCCTCGGCCCGCTCGATGATGAGCGGCTCGTACTCGGCCATGGGGGTAAAGGCGTGCCAGTAGTGGCGCCCATCCCAGGCGCGTAGCTCGTCGCGGGTTGGCGGCTCGTGCATGAGTTTTGGCGGGGGTACGAGCTAAACCGCAAGCGGGTGGCGGAGGTTGGCGCTGGAGACGCTCCCGCCAGCGCTAATTCATTACCACGTCACGCAGACCGGCGCGCCGACGCGGACGCCCAGCATGGCCGAGGCGTTTTCGTCGACGATCGCCAGCTCCAGCCGGCCCGTCGAGCCGACGTGCGCCATGAACGTCATCGACGGCTGGTCGCTGTACGTCGAGTAGATGCCCTGCGTCTCGTGTTCCTCGCACTTCACGACGACCACCTCGCTGGTCGGCACGCCGTGCAGCATCTCGCTCGTGATGTTCGTAATCAGGTTGCCGAACGAATCGACCTCGACGACTTCCCCTTCGATGCGATTTGGCACGCGTTGCACCTCCGGCCAAGAAAGCTCGATGAGCTGGTTCAGGGGCTGGCCCAGTTCATCGGGCGACAGCCCCGTGCTTAGTCTTGCCGCGACAGGGGCCATGATATCGCGCCCGTGGAATGTGTGCGACACCTCCGGCAGCCAGAATCGCTGCTCGTTAAGGCAGACGATCTTCGTCGGCCGCTCCAGCATCGCCAGGCAGCTCAACACGCCGTTGTCGGGCGCGACGAATTGCTGCGTGCCGATGCGGGCGTACACGATTCGCCGCGTGCTTCCCACGCCCGGATCGACCACCGCCACGTGGATCGTCTCCGGCGGAAACCAGCGGGCCGTCTCGGCCAGCACGATGGCCCCCGTGCGGATGTCCTGGTGCGGCACCGAGTGGGAAAGGTCGACCAGCTGCGCCTGCGGATTGATCGACAGGATCACGCCCTTCATCGCGGCGACGTAGCGGCTGCCCACGCCGAAGTCGGTCGTAAGCGTGATGATCACCGGCGATTTGCTGCTCTTC
>CAZHIV010000267.1:0-14795 GCA_964532675.1 uncultured Planctomycetaceae bacterium | reverse complement strand
GAGGCCGACGCGTTCGGTTCCTCCCGCGCGGCGCACGCCCACGGCCTCCAGCGCGACGGTGCGGCCATCTTTCACGACGGCTGCTGCCAGCGCCGGCAGCTTGTTGTTCCGGCGAACGGACTCCAAAGGCTCCGCCAAATTGCGTGCTCCGTTAAGCTCCTCTTCGGCAGCCGCGGTTGGTTCAGTCGCCGCCGCCGCGGGGTCGGGCAAACGGGCGAACTGGATCATCCTGAACGCAACAAACACGATGACGGCAGCAACAATCGCTCCGATGGCATACAGAACCCACATGAAAGCCTGCGTATCGATCTTGATCCGTGGTGCAAGCACCCGCAAAAACTGCCGCTCGGGTGACTCGGCTTCGGCAAGTTTCGCCGAACCGTCGGCGTTGTGCAACCACACGCCCGTCGAAGCGCGGCAAGTTATTTCTGTTGGATTGCCAACCCCCGCAACGAGTTGCGTTTTTTGCCACGCGACTGGGTATTCGTTTGGCACGGGCGTTGCTTCCCAGGCGGTCGAACGCAGGGGGGAACCTGCGATCAATCTCGTCCGATGCCCTACGGAATGTATATCTCGGCGGAAGGCGCCGCCGCCCAGGCCCAACGCCTGGAAGTGATTGCCAACAACCTGGCGAACGTCGATACGGCCGGCTTCAAGCAGGACGTGCCGATGTTTCAGGCCCGGTTTGCCGAAGCCATCCAACAGGGGCAGGCCGCGGCCGGCGACGGTTCGGAGAACGACCTCGGCGGCGGCGTGAAGATTATCGACGTCGAGACGGACCACTCGGTCGGCCAGTTCAAGCGCACGGGCAACGACCTCGACCTGGCAATCGGCGGCCAGGGGTTCTTCCACGTCCGCGGCGACGACGGCCAGCAGTATCTCAGCCGCGCCGGCAACTTCGCGCTCGACACCCAGGGCCGGTTGGTCACGCAGAACGGTCATCGCCCGGTGCTCGACCAGGCGGGCACCGAGATCGTGCTCTCGCCCGACTTGCCGTGGTCCATCTCTGCCGACGGGTTCATCGCGCAGAGCGGCACGCTGTACGCCCTGGGGATGTCGCAGCCCGAAACACTCGACGAGCTCATCAAAGTGGGGAACAACTTGTTCCAGCCGATCGGCAACGTGCAGCCGCTGGCACTGGCGGAGCGCAACATCCGGCAGGGCTACCTCGAAATGTCGGGCGCCAACCCGGTGCGGCAGATGATGGCCATGATCGAAACCACGCGGGCCTTCGAGGCCAACACGCGGATGATTCAAAGCCAGGATACGATGCTGGGGTCGCTGATCAGCCGGGTGCTGCAGGCATAAGCAGATTGAACCACGACGACACGACGAACACGACGAGCAAAAGCCGCAACTTGCTGACTTGAATTAATGATTTGGTCATTGGGATTTGGTCATTGGGATTTCCCTCGTCGTGTCCGTCGTGGTTAACAAGGAGCAAAAACAGTGACAGTGCAATCTCTCTACACCGCCGCGACGGGCATGGAAGCCCTGGAGACGAAGCTCGACGTGATCGCCAATAACATGGCGAACATCAACACGACCGGCTTCAAGAAAGACCGGGCGAATTTCGAGGACGTGTTTTACCGCCAGTATCGGCTGCCGGGCGCCGAGGATGGCGACGGCAACCGCACGTCGACCGGCGTCGAGGTCGGCCTGGGAACGCGGGTCTCCAGCACGCAGTCGAATTTCGAGCAAGGCTCGTTCGAAACCACCAGCAATCAGCTCGATTTCGCCATCGAGGGCGACGGCTTCTTCCAGGTGCAGAACCCGAACGGCGATTTTTATTACACCCGGGCCGGCAACTTCGGCATCAACGCCAACGGCCAAGTGGTCCTCGGTTCGGCAAATAACGGCTACCTCCTGGAGCCCAACGTGACGATTCCGCCCGAGGCGACGGACGTCGTGGTCACGTCCGACGGCCAAATTCAGATCCGCACGCAGGACTCGACGAACCTGCAGACGGTCGCTCAGCTGCAGCTCGCCAAGTTCGTCAACCCGGACGGCCTGCTCAAGCTGGGCGACAACCTGTACCAGAAGACCGACGCCTCCGGCGACGAGCAGGTCAACAATCCCGGGCAGCAAGGCTTCGGCAACATCCGGCAGGGATTCCTCGAAGCATCGAACGTCGAGCCCGTCACCGAGTTGATCGACCTCATCACGACGCAGCGGGCTTTCGAGCTCAACTCGCAGGTCGTGCAGGCGGGCGACCAGGTGATGCAGATCATAGCCAACTTGCGGCGGCTTGGTTAAGTGAAGACGGCACAAGGGTAATCACGCCAAGGCGCGAAGGCGCAACGACGATGCGACTTATCAATAAACTTCTGATTGGTTCGGTTTTGGCACTCGGTATGGGTGCTGAGGCAGGCACGGCCGAGATCCGAATCCGCGAGCGGGCTGTGCTGACGACCTCGGTCGTATACCTGGCCGATGTGGCGGAGATCGAGGCGGCCGACGGCGAGCGGGACAAACTGCTGACCGGCCTGCCACTGATGCCCGCGCCGGCGCCGGGCACACAGCGGTATCTGCGGCGGCGGGAGATCGCCGATTTGCTGGCGGCGCACGGCGTCGATCTAAGCAGCGTGCGCTTCGAAGGCGCGGACCAGGTTGCGATCACGTCGCAAGCCGACGGTTGGGCCAAGAGTCACACGCCGGCAGCCACCGCGTCGGGCGCGTCGCTGAACCGTCACGCGGCTTTGCTGGCGGGGCAAATCGTGAAAAGGAATACGTCGCCCGCGCCGAATTTGGAGCATGACCGAACGGACGAGTTGCGTACAGAGTTGAATCATCTCATCGCGAGCCATTTGAAGTCGAAGGTCGGCGAGGCCGCATCGTGGAGTGTAAGCTGCGACGTGCCCCGGCGACAACTTGGGCCGCTGGGCCGATGCAGCTCGACGCCGGCGTGCCAGGGCGGTAACCCGCCTTGGACGGGCCGGCAGCGTTTTGTCGTTTCGTTCGGGACGCCGGAAGGCGACGTCCAGTTGCCGGTATATGCCGAAGTTGGCGTGACGTCGAAGCCCGTCGTCGTAGCCGTTCAGCCGCTCGGCCGCGGCGAGACGATCACCGCCGCCCACGTCGAGCTGCGAAGCCTCGATTACCTTCCCCAACCCAATGGCCGTGGCGCCGTGGTTGGATCAATCGAGGAATTGATCGGGATGGAGGCCCGCCAGGCGATCCGGGCTGGCGAGGCCGTGTATTCAGACCAGGTGCAACCGCCGCTGCTGGTGAAGCGGGGCGATTTGATCAGCGTGTCGTCGCACGCTGGCGGCATTCGCGTGCGGACGACCGCCCGCGCGCGGGAAGACGGCGCCCGCGGCGCCGTGGTGCAGGTCGAATCGCTGGACAAGCGCGAACGGTTCGACGCCCGAGTCGTCGGCCCCCGCGCGGCGGCCGTGTTCGCAGTCGCCCGCATGCAGACGGCGCAACGCGAAACGACGACGAAGTGAGTCTCACGCAAAGGCGCCAAGGCGCAAAGAAGACAGCAAGAAATAGACATGAATACAGTGTCGTTCAATTGGAATTCGTTTGCCGAAGCGACGGTCTTTGCGCCTGGGCGCCTTTGCGTGAGTCGTTTCCGGCTGGTTCAGTTTGCAAACGCGGTGGTTTGCATTGGGCTGCTCAGCGTGCCTGCCAGTGCTCAGGACGCCAGCCTGCTGCTGGTGCCGACGGCGCAGCAGAAGGACGGTTCGCTGCGGCTGGACAACAGCTCGTTCATGTACCGAAAGCTGCCGCCGGAGGCGGAGTTTCGCGAGCTGCAGATCAACGACATCGTGACGGTGCTGGTCGATTACCGCTCGAGCATGATCAGCGAAGGCGACGCGGAGGCCCGCAGGACGACGAACCTCAACGCGGTGCTGGCCGACTGGCTGAAGTTCGACGGCAAGAGCCTCCTGCCGGCGCCGCAGAATAACGGCGACCTGCGGGTCAATGGTTCGCTGAACAGCCAGTTCCGCGCCGAAGCGGAAATGGAGCTGCGCGACGCGTTGACGTTTCGCATCGCGGCGGCCGTGGTCGACATTCGGCCGAACGGCAATCTCGTGCTGGAAGCCCGCCGGGAGATCCGCATCAACGAGGAAGTATGGTTGCAATCGCTCACCGGCGTGGTGCGGCGGCAATCGATCGGGCCGGACCGCACGGTTCGCAGCGACGAAGTGGCCGAGCTGCGGATTGAGAAGCGGGAGAAAGGCTTTGTGAACGACTCCTACACTCGCGGTTGGTTCACGCGTTGGTACGACAAGTGGAAGCCGTTTTAGGGATGGTGAGTAAGTGAGTGGGGAGTAAGTGAGTAGGTGCGGGCGATAAAGGGACAGAGCATGTTGCGGAAGCTACTCGTTTTTGGTTGTGTTGTCGCGATGTTCGCGGCTCCGGCGCCGGCCAGCACGCGGCTGAAGAATATTTGCCGGATCAAGGGGCAGGAAGAAAACGTACTGCGGGGCATGGGGCTGGTGGTGGGCCTGAACGGCACCGGCGAAGCCAACGACCCGATGACGATGCGGGCCATCGCCCGGGCGATGGAGATCATGGGCAACCCAACGCTGAACCGGACCGATGCGTATCTATCACCGAGCGGCCAGTCGGGGCTGAACGAGCTGCAGAAGGTGAAAAACGTGTCGCTGGTGATGGTTACCGCCACGGTGCCGGCAACCGGCGCGCGGCGCGGCGATCGGCTGGAATGTTACGTGAGCGGCCTGAACGGCAAGAGCCTGGCCGGCGGGCGGCTGGCGTTCGCCGCGCTGCAGGGGCCGAACACGCAGGATTCGCGCGTGTACGCGCTCTGCCAGGGGCAAGTGACGTTGGACGACCCGAGCCAGCCAATGGTCGGCGTCGTGCACGGCGGCTGCCAGATGGAAGCGGATATCTTCACGCCGTTCGTGCGCGAGGGCCTGATCACGCTCGTCTTGGACAAGAACCACGCGAACTTTCAGACGTCGGCGGAAATCGCGCAGCAAATTTACGAGCGGATGGCGAATTACGAATTCAGCGACTCCAGGAACATCGCCGACATGGTGCGGGCGATCGACGCGGCCAATATCGTGATCCGCATCCCGGCTACGTGGAGGCGCGACCCAGTTGGATTTGCATCGCATATCCTGGAGACGCCGATCACCGAGCCGGAGCCCGAGGCGCGGGTGGTGATTAATCCCCGTGCCGGGACGATCGTCATTAGCGGCGAGGTGGAGATCGGCGACGTGATCGTGTCGCACAACAACGTCGTGGTAGAGGCGGGCGCGGCACAGACGTTCACCAGCATCGACATCGATGAATCGAGCACTCCGAAGCTGGAACAACTGGTGACGCAGCTCAATTCGCTCAAGGTGCCGAACTCGGACGTGATCGAAATCATCCGCGGCATCGAACGAAACGGCAAGCTGCACGGACGGCTGATTATTGAGTAAAGCTATTAGCTGTTAGCTATTAGCTATTAGCTGTTAGCCAGAGAGAGACGGCGCGGCATATGCAGGTCGAACAGTACAACGCGGCGGCATTGTCACAGCTCCCGATGAGGGTGCCGCCGCGTAATTTCTCGGCAGACACGAAGACGCAAGCGGCGGACGAACTGCGCGTGCGGTTTACGCCATCCTCGGAACCCTCCCCCGGCCCCTCCCTAAGAGGGAGGGGAGATCGTGGCGAACTGCGCGAGCGGTTTACGCAGTTCGTAGGCGAAGCGTTTTTCGGTCAGATGATCAAGTCGATGCGGTCGACCGTGGGCAAGCCGGCTTATTTTCACGGTGGCAGGGCCGAGGAGGTTTTTCAAGGCCAGCTCGATCAGCAAATGGCCCAGCACTTGACCGAAGCCAGCGCGTCGCGTTTCGCGGAGCCGATGTTCGAGCGGCAGTTTCCGCACCTGGCCGAACCGGCGCGGCCAAACGATTTGAGCCAACTAACGCAACTCCGACGAGTTTGATGCCATGGACGAAGGCTGGGAAACTGAAATCGGTTCGCTGCTCGCCGAGCTGGCCGACGTGCAGAGTGCGCTCCTGGCGGTGCTGGGTGAGAAGCGGGAGCTACTGGCCGCGGGCGACCACGAGGCGCTGGCCGCCATAGCCGCGCGCGAGCAGCAGCTGCTGGATCGGTTGCAGGCATGCCACGAACGGCGCCAGCAGCTCTTGGCGCGGGCCGGGGCTGAGGGACTGCCGGCTGATAGCATTCGTTCGCTTACCGGGCATCTGCCGGCCGAGCGTCGCGGCCGAGTGCAAGCGGCGGTGCGCGAGGCGTCCGAACGCTCGCGGATTTTGCAGCACCAGAGCCTTACCAACTGGGTGCTGGTGCAGCGCTCGCTGCTCCACCTCTCGCAGATGATCGAGATTATTGCTACCGGGGGCCGTGCCCGGCCGACATATGGTAAAGGGTCCGACCGCGCACCCAGCGGGGCGCTGGTGGATCGGGCCGTGTAGGTAAGGGCTAGAGCTGCGAGTCAAGAGTCAAGAGCCAGACGTCCGGCTCTTGACTCTATGCTCTTGTCTCTTGACTTTCCTCGCTTCTCTTCAGTTCTGCGGTAGCGGTGGCGCATGGGTCTTTTCGGCGCGATCCAGATGGGCGGCAACACGCTGCAGGCGATGCAAATCGGCCTGCAAGTGGTGGGCAATAACATTGCCAACGCCAACACGCCCGGCTACGTGCGCCAGGACACGGTCTACGTCCCCGCGCCCGTTCAAAAACATGGCAACTTGATTCTTGGCACGGGCGTGCTGGTCGACAGCATCGTGCAGAAACTCGACACCTTCGTGCAGGAACGCCTGGTGGGGGCGCGCGGCGATCGGGCCAATGCCGAGGTGCAAGAGGAAGTCTATCGCGACCTGGAAGTACTGCTCAACGAGCTCTCGTCCGAAACCGATCTCACCGGCGCGCTGACCGGCTTCTTCAACGCCATCGACGAAGTGATGAAAGACCCCGGCAACGCGGCGACGCGGAACCTGGCCGTGGGGAAGGGCATCGCGCTAGCATCCAGCTTCAATGACCTGCACGGCCGGGCGTTCAGCCTCCAGCAGGAGCTGGACCAACGCGTCGTCGCGATGGCCGACGAGGTCAACAACCTCTCCGAAGAAATCCGGCTGCTGAACATCCAAATCGCTTCGATCGAAGGTGGGGGCGCTACGGGAAGCCAGGCGGCCGGGATGCGCGTCAAGCGGCAGACGGCCGTAAACCGGCTTTCGGAACTGGTCGGCATCACCGTGCACGAGCAACCGAGCGGCGGCTTGAGCATCTCGATCGGGGGCGAGTTCCTGGTCTTCGAGGGCCAGCGGCGCGAAGTGGCCTACACCGGCACGGCCACCGCGGGTTTAGCGCAAGGCGCGATCGAATTCGTCGAGACCAAGTCGGCGATCAATACAACGGGCGGCCAGCTGGCGGGCCTGTACGCGGCGCGGGACGAAACCCTGGGCAACTTTTTCAGCCGCCTCGACGAGCTCGCCGGCGTCCTCGCCTTCGAATTCAACAAGCTGTATTCGCAGGGCCAGGGCCTCGTGGGCTTTCAGCAGCTCACTAGCGTGGAAGCAATCGACAATCCCACCGCCGCGCTGGACGAGGCGGGACTGGCGTTCACGCCCGTGAGCGGCGTGTTCAACGTGCTAATTCGCAGCAAAAACGACAATCTCACGCAAACGCATTCCATCCTGATCGACCTCAACGGGCTCGATGAAGACACGACGCTGGAAAGCCTTGCGGAGCAGCTAGACGCCATCGCCAGCCTGTCGGCTTCGATCTCCTCGAATGGGAGGCTGCAATTATCGGTCGAGTCGTCGGACCTCGAGTTTGCGTTTTCGGGCGACACCAGCGGCGTGCTCGCCGCGCTGGGCCTGAATACGTTTTTCACCGGCTCCACGGCGGCGACGCTAGGCGTGAATGCCGAGGTGAAAGGAATCGGCAACGCGGCCAAGTTTGCCGGCAGCCTGGGTGGCATCGGCGAGGACGCGGGCAACCTCGAACGCCTGGCGGCCTTTCTCGAGCAGCCGCTGGAAACGGTCGGCAATGCCTCGCTCGTCGACTTGTACAACCAGTTGTTGAACGAAGTCACGCAGGGCTCGTCGATCGCGCAGTCGGTGGCCGAGGGATACCGCGTCTTCGAGGGAACGCTGGAAGGTCAAGGACAAGCCGTTGCCGGCGTGAGCATCGACGAAGAGGCGATCAAGATGATCACCCTGCAGCGGATCTACCAGGCGTCGGCGCGGTATATCCAAACGGTTTCGGAGTTGTTGGAACTGTTGGTGAATCTGTGAGATTGTCCGTTGTCCGTCGTCCGTGGTCTGTTGATAGTTGTTAGTTGTGGAGGCGAAGTCGCACTTTTTTGAACCGTGAACCCTGAACCCGGAACCCTCCGCCAGTGTCCCGCATCATTCCCATCCCGACGACGCGCGTGGGCAGCTTGTTCGTCAGCCAGAGGCTGGTCGACCAGGTTCAGCACGATCAGTTGTCGCTGTTCGAAATTCAGAACCAGATCAGCACGGGGTATCGCCTTCAGGTACCTAGCGACGATGCGCCGGCGGCCCTGCGGGCCATCAATCTGCAGCGGCTGCTGGACCGCAAGGGCCAAATCCGCACCAATCTGCAGGCCAGCAATTCGTTCCTGGGTACGGCCTGGGACCGACTGGGTTCCGTTTCCACGATGCTCAGCGAGCTTCGTGGCACGATCGTGAGCGTCACCGGCACGACGGCGAACGACGCATCGCGCCAGGCGGCAATCCAGGAAGTGGATATCGCGCTGCGCGAGCTGGTCAACGCGGGAAACGCCCGCTACCAGGGCCGTTACTTGTTCGCCGGGTCGCGATCGCAAATCCAGCCGTACGGTATTAACGGCGAGTATGTGGAGTATTTCGGCAATGAAGGCACGCTGCGGAGCTACGTCGACTTGGAGCAACTATTCGAGACGAACCTGGCCGGTACGGACGTGTTCGGCGGCATCTCGGCGTCCGTCAAGGGCTCGGCCGACCTGAACCCGCAGCTCACCTCGACGACGCTCGTCAGCACGCTTAACGGCGGGAACGGCATCGGCAAGAACCCAGCCGTGTCGGTCTCCGTCACCGACGGCACGACGGTAACGAGCATCGTGGACCTGAGTAGCGCGGTGACAATCGGCGACGTGGCCCGGCTCATCGAGGCGGGCGCGCCGGCCGGGACGACCGTGGAAGTCACCGGCAGCGGGCTGGTGGTACGGACCGACAGCGGCGCAATCCGCGTCGGCGAAGTGGCGCAGGGGCACACGGCCCGCCAACTGGGAATCCTCTCCGACCTCAACGCGCCGCCCAGCGCGACGCTCGTAGGGGACGAACTGAACCCGGTTCTGTTGAAGACGACGCGGCTCGACGACCTGCTCGGCACCAAAGCTCTGGGCGTGATCGAGTCGGCCGGCGCCAACAACGACATCGCGCTGAGGGCATCCGCTAACGGTGCGCATTTCAACGGCTTGACGGTCGCATTCGTCGATGACGTAGCGCTGGGCAACGAGGCGGCCATTTACGACCAGGGCACCAACACGCTCACCATCCGCAAATCGGCTACCTCGACGGCGAACCACGTGGCGGCGGCGATCTCGGCGGAAGGGACTTTCACGGCGACGATCGATTACCACGACACCACGTCGACCGCCCAGGCCGGAACCGGAGTCATCAATTTCGTTTCCGCCACCATCGACGGCGGCAGCGGCGATACGCTCGACACGGCCTCGGGGCTGATCCTTACCAATGGCGGCCAATCCAAGGCGGTCGATATCGGCGCCGCGAAGACGGTCGAGGACCTGTTGAATTCAATCAGCGGCGCGGGCCTCGGCCTGCTGGCGGAAATCAACGCGGCCGGCACCGGCATCAACGTCCGCTCCCGACTCAGCGGCGCGGACTTCACGATCGGCGAGAACGGCGGCACCACTGCCACGCAGCTCGGCATTCGTACCTATACCGAATCGACTGGTCTGGCCGCGCTCAACCGCGGCCTCGGCGTGCCGACCAATATCACTCCCGCGAACGACGACTTCGTGATCACCACCCGCGATGGGACGCAGCTTTCGGTCAACTTGCACGGGGCCGGCAAGATCGAGGACGTGATTGACCGGGTCAACAGTCATGTCGACAACAGTCCGCCGAAAGTCTTGGCCCGGCTGGCGGCGACGGGCAACGGAATCGAGCTGATCGACTTGACGGTAGGGATCGACGATCTTACGGTCTCTCGCGTGGAAGGCAGCCAGGCGGCCGAGTTCCTGGGCTTCGTGCCAGCGGGCGAGGCGGAAGTCAGCAGCGCCACCGGCGTTCTTCAAAGCCAGGACCGCCATACGCTCGAGGTCGACAGCGTGTTCAACACGCTCGCGCGGCTGAAAACGGCGCTGGAGAATAACGACACCGTCGAGATCGGCCGGGCGTTGGAGCGACTCGACGCGGACATGGACCGGGTGAACTATGCCCGCGCCGAGATGGGGTCCCGGCTGCAGAACCTGGAGGTCATCGACCTCCGCCTTCAGGACGAAGACGTACAGCTTCGCGCCGCCTTGTCGCAGGATATCGACGTCGACCTGGTGAAGGCCATCTCGGACCTCACGGCCCGGCAATACGCCTTCCAGGCGTCGCTGCAAACCGCCGGCAGCTTGATGCAGCTATCGCTGTTAGATTTTCTCTAGAGCGCACGGCTTGAAGGCGGCCGGTGCTAGCACGGACCGGTTTGGCTGACTCCATGCCCTCTGGCGGGTCGATGAAAGCCGTAGGTCCGCCGAGCCGAACCGGACTCGAAGCGGCGTATCCTGCGACACCGCCGGTTTCCTTGACCGTGCCGCTCGGCTCGCGGCACCTACCGGGCACGCCATCATGAACATCAACACGACCAGATTCGGGACGCTTACCGTCGAGGACTGCGATGTCCTTACGTTCGTCGATGGATTGATCGGTATGGAAGAGTGTTGCCGCTGGGTACTGCTGGGCGACGCGCAGAACTCGGCGCTGGGGTGGCTGCAGAGCCTCGACCGGCCGGAGGTGGCGCTGGCCGTGGTCAGCCCGCGGCGATTCGTGCCGGATTATCAGATTCGCGTCGCCCGGCGCGATATTCAACCCCTGGGGCTTGCCGATCCGAACGATGCGCAGGTCCTGGCCATCATCAGCCACTCCACCGGCTCGCTGGCGGTCAATCTCAAAGCGCCGCTGGTGATCCATCTGGCGGCCCGTTTGGGACGGCAGATCGTGGCCCGCGACGACCATGCCGTCCGCCACCCGCTGCCGGGAACGGCGCTGCGCAAGAGTGCCTAGCGGATGGGTGAGTAGGTGAGTAAGTGAGTAGGTGAGTAAGTTGCCAAAACCGATACAGTCCAACCTACTCACTTACTCACCTACTCACTTACTCACTTTCTGGTTTTCCCGCACAACCGCTACGTTCTAAACGTCGCGGCGCGGGGTAGAGGGAAGCGCGGGTGCGGTCCGATCAAAGCACTACGCGGCCGTACTTTTTCCCCTCACCGGCATAGGCTGCCACTTTGGATGGGAGGCCGGAACTAGGCTTAAGTCGTAAGTCGTTAGCCGTTAGTTCGAGGATTCAATCTCTTACGACTAACGACTGACGACTTACACCTTCAACCGGCGAGTGGAACATGCTTGTGCTTTCCCGACAACGTGACGAAAGCATCGTCATCGGCGACAACGTCGTGGTGACGATCGTGGACGTGCGAGGCGACAAGGTGCGGTTGGGCATCGAGGCGCCGCGCGAGGTGTCGGTCCATCGCCGCGAGATCTACGAGGCGATTCAGCGGGAGAACCGGCAGGCGGCGCAGATCCAGCCGGAAGAGGCCCGCCGAGTCGGCCGCGGGCCGGCCGAGCGGTAGCGGTTTGTCCGTGGTCCGTTGTCCGTGGTCCGTTGCCAAGCCAGCAACTTCTTGCCTCGGACAACGGACAACGGACAACGGACAACGGACAACTTCCGGCAGAATGTAACGGTTATTCCGCCTCTGCGGGCACCCGCCGCGGACCGCAAGCAAAATCGGACCGGCCCAATAAAGACCCCTAATTTCACACGTCGATATGTTCCGCATAGGTCCATCCGCCACAAACGGCCGCCTCGGCGATTTTTTTGGACGGCTGGGCGGCAACGCATAAACCGCAACCTAGGCTTGCTCAGTTTGCATCGTCAACTTCCACCCCAGGAGGGCGAGGCCGTGAGCTGACAGGCAAGCGAAACGAAACTCAGGGGCAGAGAGGTTTTGAATTTGTCCAGACGCGTGGTCTGGAGGGTCTTTCCACAAGCAACAACAAGCTGGCAACCGCGCTCGGGCGCGCCGGCCTAGGTTGGAACAAGTTCCTGTCCCAAAGGGGGTCGTTAAAATGAGTCGGATTAACACGAACGTCACGTCGCTGGTTGCCCAAAACATCTTGGGCCGGTCGAACAAGTCCTTGGAGCAGGCGCTCAACCGGTTGAGCACCGGTCTGCGGATCAACACGGGCAAGGACGACCCGGCCGGTTTGATCGCCAGCGAGAACCTGCGGAGCGACATCACCAGCATCCAGCGGGCCATCGGCAACACCGACCGGGCCAACCAGGTCATCGCTACGGCCGACAGCGCCTTGGGCCAGGTCAGCTCGCTGCTGAACGACATCCGCGGCCTGGTGACCGAGAGTGCCAATACGGGCGCGCTGTCGGATGACCAGATTGCGGCCAACCAGGCCCAAATCGATTCGTCGCTGACCGCCCTCAACCGGATCGCCCAGACGACGTCGTTCCAAGGTCGCCGGCTGTTGGATGGCAGCTTGGACTTCTTGACCACGGCCGGCACGAACTTCAACCGGTTGTCGGAGCTGAGCATTGAACAGGCGAACCTTGGAACCTCCGGCACGCAGGCCGTCTCCATCGCCGTGTCGTCGGCTGCGACCAATGCACAGGTGGACATCGACAACATTCCGACCGCGACGGTTGCGACCAATGCCACCGCCAGCTTGACCCTTTCCAATACGGAAGTGCAGGCTCAGTTTACGTTGACCTTCGACACGACCGGTGCTTCGAGCATTCAGATCACGGCAGTCGATGGCGGCGCGGCGGAGGGAGCCAATGGCAACGCCATCACCGTGGAGTTGGTTGAGGACGCGACTGTGGCCAATGGCGTCAACGCTGCCGCCTCAAACTACAACGATGTTACTAATACGCTGACCATAGCTGCCAACTTTGCTGGAGGCACGCTGACGGATACCGCAGTTGCGGCGGGGATCCAGGCCATCGGTGGCGCTGGTGTGAACTTTACCGCGACTGCTAACCCCGGTGCTACGAACCTGGTTGCGGGTGACGCGGGGTCGTATACGACAGGCGCCGGCTTGAACTATACGACCAACGGTCGCGATGCCGGCTCGACGACGTTCTCGGTCACTGCCGATACGGCCGGCGACGACGCCAACTTAGTGACGGTGGATATCATCGAAGACGGCTCGATCGGGGCCAACTCAGTTTCCGCGGCGTTCAACGGCACTGACATTGAGCTGCGGGTTAACGGTACAGTAACCAAGGCGGCGATCGTCAATGCCATTAACGGACTGGCCGGCTATACGGCCACGACCACGGCCTCGTCGGGCGATACCAACTATATAACGGCGTCTGACACTCCACCGGGCCAGGCCACGCTGGGCACCGGTGCCGATGCCGGCGGCGGTATTTCGCACGACGTTACGTTGCAGATTGGCGGCGCCAACGGCGTCGAAATCTTCACCTTCGAGGCCGGCACCAGCATTACTGCTCTGCAGTCGGCCATCAGCGCGTTCAGCGATTCGACGGGCGTGACTGCCACCGTGGCCGGCACAACGCTCGAGCTGACGTCGTCGGCCTACGGCTCCGATTCCTTTGTCGACGTCCGCGTGCTGAGCGAGAATATCAACGGTACGGTTACCGCGGGCCTCGGTTCAACGACGAACGCCCGTGGAGAAGGCACCGACGTTGTGGCCAGCGTCAACGGCATTTCGGCCTTGGGCAACGGCAACGTGGTATCGCTCAACACGACGTCGCTGGCCTTGAGCACGACGGTCGAATCTGGCTATACCGGTACGATCAACTTCGACATTACCGGCGGCGGTGCGTTGTTCCAGCTCGGTCCGGACGTGGTCAGTAACCAGCAGGCCCGCTTCGGCATTACCAGCGTGAACAGCTCATTGCTCGGTGGCGCCAGTGGCAAGCTGTTCTCGCTCAAATCAGGCGAGAGCGCCTCGCTGGCGAACGATGCGACGACCGCCTTCCGCATCGTCGATGAGGCGATCAACAAGGTCACCGGTCTGCGTGGCCGGCTCGGCTCGTTCCAACGCACGACGCTCGAGACCAACAAGAACGCCCTGGGCGACACGCTGGTCAACCTGACCGACGCCGAGAGCTCGATCCGCGACGCCGACTTCGCCGCGGAAACGGCCGCCCTCACCCGGGCCCAGATCCTCGTGCAGTCCGGCACCACGGTGCTGGCCATCGCCAACCAGAACCCGCAAAACGTGCTGGCTCTGCTGCGATAAGTATGAGACGCATCCGCAGCCGCTTGCGGCTTAGCGGGTGAAAACTTGAAAACCACCGGCCGGCTCGGTCCCACGGGACTGGGCCGGCCGTTTTACTTGCCGTAGGTCCCGCTTGCCGAGCGGGGCCTTTCGTTCCTTGCGGCAAGAAACATTCGCCGAGGTCCCTTCCGGCAGAAGGGACCTACATAACCGCCGCCCGCGCTGTCGATACATTCGGTAGGGTTGCGCGCGATACTGCTAGCACGACGTAAAGTTGTGAAAGCACCGTGCCCACGGTTGTGGGAGGCCTCTCTGAGGCCGATCGTGCGCTGCCATCCCCAACAGTCCATCGGCGTCGGAGACGCCTCCCACAGT
>CAZHIV010000266.1:0-21420 GCA_964532675.1 uncultured Planctomycetaceae bacterium | reverse complement strand
CCGGCCCGCGGCCCGGCGCCCCAATCCACCAGCTCCTGCACGAACTTCGGCGCCGTGGGGTCCTTGGGCCGCGTCGCCCGCACCAGCGACGCCACGTACTTGATGATGTGCTCGCTCACGGCCACGGAACCCACCAGCTTCTGCAAGTTGAGAATCGCGCGCTCGGAAAGCACCTTGCTGACTTGCGGCAAGTCGTGCCGCGTCGTCGCCGTCAGAATCTGCTCCTCCTCCACCGCGGACGGATAATCGACCTTGATGTTGAACATGAACCGGTCGAGCTGCGCCTCGGGCAGCGGATAGGTGCCCTCCTGCTCGATCGGATTCTGCGTGGCGATGGTGAAAAACGGATTCGGCAGCGCGTAGGTCGATTGACCGGCGGTCACCTCGCGCTCCTGCATCGCCTGCAGCAGGGCGGCCTGCGTCTTGGGAGGCGTGCGGTTGATTTCATCCGCCAGCAGGATGTTCGTAAAGATCGGCCCCTGGACGAACCGGAACGAACGCCGCCCGTCGGCGTCTTCTTCCAGCACGTTCGTGCCCGTGATGTCGGAGGGCATCAGGTCGGGCGTGAACTGGATCCGCTTGAACTGCAAATCGAGAATCTGCGCGAGAGTGCTGACGATCAGCGTCTTGGCCAGGCCGGGCACGCCGACCAACAGGCAATGTCCACGGGTAAAGATGGCCGCAAAGATTTGTTCGATCACCGCGTCCTGCCCGATGATGATCTTTTGCAGCTCGCGCTGCATGAGCTGCCGATGCTGCCGAAACTCCTGCAAAACATCGCCCAGATTCCTCGACTTGGCGGGCGGCGTGGTCGAAGTAGACATTTTCTGTCCGTGGTCAGTTGTCCGTGGTCAGTTGTTGGTAATCAGCGGCATTTGTTCACCCGGGACGACAATCCGTGGCAACTGACAACGGACCACGGACAACTGACGGCTTTCGAGCGCATTCTATAGCCGCCCCGCATGCCGGACAATCCAACTGCCGCGGGGCGATAGACCCGGCAACCTCTGAAGCGTAAACTACTTACGGACCATCCGCCATGTGTGCGCGCGAAGGGATGCCCATGCGATTGCCACCGTCCCTCTGGGCCCTCGCGGCTCTGCCGTTCGTAGCGATTGTAGCGCCTGCCGATGGCTTGGCGCAGCGCCCGATCGAGCGGCCCATCGACGCCGCGCAAGTCCTCGCCGCCATCGAGCGCGGCGTCGCTTATCTCGAGCGCGAACAGTTGCCCCGCGGTCGATGGAACGAATTGGCCGGCTACAACGGCGGCGTCACCGCGCTCTGCACGCTCGCGCTGCTGAACGCCGGCGCCGCGCCCAACGACCCCGCCGTTCGCAAGGCGCTCGACCACCTCCGCAGTTTGGAACTTGATAAAACCTACACGGTCTCGCTCCAGACGATGGTCCTCGCCGCGGCCGAGCCAAAGAAGGACATGCTCCTCATTCGCCGCAACATCCGCTGGCTCGAGCGCCATCAAATTCGAGAAGGCCAGCGAAAAGGCGCCTGGTCGTATCCGGGTCCCGGCGGCGACAACAGCAATTCCCAATTCGCCATCCTGGCCCTCTACGACGCCCAGCGCGTCGGCGCGGAAGTGAGTCGCGAAACGTGGCAAAGGGCCGCCGACTACTGGCGCACCACGCAGAACCCAGACGGCTCCTGGGGATACGTGCCCGGCGACATCGGCACCGGCAGCATGACCTGCGCCGGCATCGGCGCCCTGGCGATTTCGGCCGCCGCGCTGGAGTCCGGCGACGCCGCGGTCGAAAACGGCCGCGTCGTCTGCTGCCGTCCGCAACAGCAGGACGATGCCCTGGAGCGCGCCATCGAATGGCTTGGCCGGCGGTTCACCGTTGACCACAATCCCCGCCCCGCGGGCGGCGGTCAGCCAGTGTTGTACTACTATCTCTACGGCTTGGAACGCGCCGGGCGCCTCACCGCGCGCCGCTTTATCGGCGACCACGATTGGTACCGCGAGGGCGCGGAACTGCTCGTCCGCGAGCAGGATTCGCTCTCGCACTACTGGAAGGGCGGCTGGTACGCCGAGCGCGATCCGCGGATCAGCACCGCGATGGCCCTCTTGTTTCTCGCCAAAGGCCGCCGGCCCATTGTTATCGCCAAGCTGAGGCACGGCGACGGCGACGATTGGAGCCAGCACCGCCGCGACGCTGCCAATCTCACCGCCTACACCGAAGAGGCCTGGGAGCTCGGCCTCACGTGGCAAATCATGGACCCCGGAACCGCCGCGGTCGACGACCTGCTGCAAGCGCCCGTGCTCTACATCAGCGGCAGCCAAGCGCCCGACCTGCTGCCCTACGCCCAGAAGCTGCGCGACTACGTCGATCGCGGCGGCTTCATATTCGCCGAAGCGGCCTGCCGCGACCAAGCTGCGGGCGGTGCCCCAAGCCGCTTCGACGAGGGCTTTCGACAACTCATGCGAGCCGTCTTTCCTGAAGAGGAGCACCAGTTGCAGCAGCTCACGCCCGGTCATTACATCTGGCGGATGCAGGATATCGTGCGGCCCGAATCGCCCTATGTCGGCCGGCTGTGGGGCGTCGAGTACGGCTGCCGCACCTGCGTCGTTTACTCCGATCAGGACTTGTCGTGCTACTGGGAGCTCGCCCAGCCAGGCCTGTGGAGCGATTATCCGCAGCCCGTCACGCGGCATATCGCCGACGCGCTGGCCGTCGGCGTCAACGTGCTGACCTACGCCACCAATCGCGAACCGAAAGGCAAGGAGCAGAGCTTCGTCACGCCGTTGGCCGACATCGAGCTTCCGGACGAGTCCAGCCGCGGCGTCGTTGAAATCGCCAAGCTCCGGCACGGCGGCGGCTGCAACGACGCGCCGGGCGCGCTGGTGAACCTCTTGCGGGCCGCCGCCCAGGGGGAGCCGCGGCTTGTCGTGCGCACCGCGCCCGACATGATCAACATCTCCGACGAGGCAATCTTCCGCTATCATCTGGTCTTCATGCACGGCCGGCACGAATTCCGCCTTACCGACACCGAACGCGAGCAGCTTCGCGAGTATCTCGAGCGCGGCGGCACGCTCTTGGCCGATGCCATTTGCGCCAGCCGCCCCTTTGCAGCCGCCCTGCGGCGCGAGATCGCCACGGCCCTGCCCGATGCCACGCTCCAGCGCATCCCGGCCGACGACCCGCTCTTCACCGACGCCTACGGCGGCTACGACATCCGCCGGGTCACGCTCCGCGATCCGCAAGCCGCGAACGAGGGCCAACATGTCGCCGCGCGCGTCCGTCAGACCGAGCCGCAGCTCGAAGGCATCGAGCTCGACGGCCGCTGGGTAGTTATTTTCTCGCCGTACGACATTAGCTGCGCACTGGAGAGCCACGAAGCCATCGGCTGCCGCGGCTACACCCAAGATGACGCCGCCCGCATCGCGCTCAACGTCTTGCTCTATTCGTTGAACCAGTGACAGCAGGAAGGCCGCAGCTCGTGGATACGGCTCGAACTTGTTGTCTTCAAACGGATTACGCAACGTGCTAGCAGCCCTAAGCGCGATTGACCGCTAGCGCGCAGCCCACCTATAATCCGCCGCATTTTTTGGTCGCGACTTTTCGTAATCGCCGGCTGCACTTTGGCTTGTGTCGAAGTGGCCGGCCACCGAACGCACTGGTGCGCGATGCCGCGGGCACCCGCGCAGTGCGTACACTTTTCGCCTGGCAAGGACGCCGGTCTGATCTCGTCACCCGATGCGAAACCGTTTTCTGCGCGCCCAGCGGCGCGGCAACGCAACCGCTGCGCTCGCCGTGCGCGCCGTGTTTGCCAGCATTTTGCATTTTACATTTTACATTTTGCATTTTGCATTCCGGCACTCGCCCAAGAACCGTCCACCTCTGCCATCCGCCACTTGCCACATGTCGACCCGGCCGTCCAGCCGGCCCAATTCGCTCCGCCGCCTTCGCCGTATCCCACGATCGTCCCCGCGCCAGGTCCGACGTTGCCGCAGCGAGCCAGTTTTCGCCGCGTGCAAATCTTTCCGCGCTTTGAAGGGCTCGGCCCGCGGGCCGACTGGCTCACCACGCCGCAGGGCGAAAATGCCCTGGTGATCAGCGGCGGCGTCAACGTCGTGGTGCAAGGACTCTCCATCGAAGGCTTGCCCGAGGCCTTCGGCCCCATGAGCGACATCGACATCGAAACGGATCGGGCCGTCATCTGGACCGCCGGCATCGATACCAGCAATCCGACCGACCTTACGCAATCGGGCGACTTGCCGCTGGAAATCTACATGGAGGGCAATATCGTCTTCCGCCAGGGCGACCGCATCGTGTACGCCGACCGCATGTTCTACGACGTCCGCCGGCAGATCGGCGTGATCCTCAATGCCGAGCTGCTCACGCCCGTGCCGCAGGTCGACAGCTACCAGTATCCCGGCCTCGTGCGGCTCCGCGCCGCCGCCGTGCGGCAACTCGATCACTCGCGGTTCGTCGCCCAGAACGGCCTGGTGACCACCAGTCGGCTCGAAGAGCCCAGCTACGCGTTCACGGCCGATACGCTCACCTTCGAGGACATCCAGCGTCCGGTGATCGATCCGTTCACCGGCGCCCCGGCCGTCGATCCTTTCACCGGCCAACCGGTCGTCGATCATCAGCAGCTTGCCCAAAGCGAAAACAACTTCCTGTATATCTCCGGCGTGCCCGTCTTCTATTGGCCCACGATGGCGACCGACCTCGAAAAGCCGAGCTACTACATCGACAACGTCCGCATCCGCAACGACTCGATTTTCGGCACCCAGCTGCTGCTGGAGCTCGACGCCTTCCAACTGCTCGGCATGGACGCGCCAGCCGGCGTCGAGTGGGACATTAACCTCGACTACCTCAGCGATCGGGGGCTCGGCTTCGGCACTGGCGTGCAGTACGCGCGCGACACGTTCTTCAATTTCACCGGCCCGACCACCGGCCGTGCCGACGCCTGGTTCATCGACGACAACGGTCTCGATAACCTCGGCTTGGCGCGCCGCGCGCTGGTGCCCGAGGAAGACTTCCGCGGCCGCGCCTTCTGGAACCACCGCCAGCACCTCGTGGGCGGACTGTTGGACGACTGGAACGCGCAAGTGGAGGTCGGCTGGATCAGCGACCGCAACTTCCTCGAGCAGTACTACGAGGACGAGTGGGACGAAAACAAGGACCAGCTCACCGGCGCGCGGCTCAAACGCACCTACGACAACCAGGCGCTCTCCATCGAAGCCAACGCACGCGTGAACGACTTCTTCACGCAAACCCAATGGCTTCCGCGGCTCGACCACTACTGGCTCGGCGAGCCGCTCCTGGACGACCGGCTCACGTGGTTCGAGCACTCCTCGGTGGCGTATGCCGATATTGGTGTCGCCGACCCGGCCACGAACATCGGGGCCTGGAGCCTGTTGCCCTGGGAGACCGACGCCACGGGCGCACGGATCAGCGGCTCCGGCGAGCGGCTCGTCACGCGCCAGGAAATCGACTGGCCGATCGACGTCGCGCCGTTCAAGGTCGTGCCCTTCGCTCTCGGCGAACTGGGCCATTGGGGCGACGACGTCAACGGCGCCAACATCCAGCGGGCGTACGTGCACACGGGCGTGCGGGCCAGCATCCCCTTCTGGCATGCCGACCCCACCATCCGCGACGCTATCTTTAATCTCAATGGGCTCGCGCATAAGGTTGTGTTCGATCTGGAAGCTTCCTACGCCGACGCCAGCCGCGACCTGACGCAGTTCCCGCTCTACGACGAGCTGGACGACGACTCGATCGAAGAGTTCCGGCGCCGGCTGTTCTTCCCGCCGTTTAGCGGCGGCCTGGCGCCGTACTATATTCCCTCCCCGATGGCAGGCGTGCCGCCGCTCATCAACGCCAAGTTCGACCCGCGGTTTTATGCACTGCGCACCGGCCTGCAGGGCTGGGTCACCTCGCCCTCGTTCGAGATCGCCGACGATCTCATGCTCGTTCGCATGGGCATGCGCCACCGGCTGCAAACCAAGCGCGGCGCCCCCTCCCCCTCCCCAGGTTGGGGAGGGGATGGGGGAGGGGAGCGGATCGTCGACTGGCTCACGCTCGACACCAACGCCACCTGGTTTCCCGACGCTTTCCGCGACAACGTCGGCGCCGATGTCGGCCTCATCGACTACGACCTCCGCTGGCACCTCGGCGATCGGTTCTCGATCCTCTCCGACGGCTACGCCGACACGTTCGGCGACGGCCTACGCACCGCCTCGGTCGGCATGCTCGTGAATCGGCCCATGATCGGCAACGCCTATCTCGGCTTCCGCACGTTCGACGGCGTCATCGAGGCCAACGTCGTCAACGCCGCGGTCAACTACCGAATCAGTCCCAAGTGGATTGGCTCCGCCGGCGCCCAGTTCGATCTCAGCGGCAGCGCCAACACCAGCCAGTCGCTCGCCTTCACCCGCATCGGCGAATCGCTCATCGCCACGCTCGGCGGCCACTACAACGAATCCCGAGACAACCTCGGCATCAGCTTCCTCATCGAACCCCGCTTCCTGCCGTCGCTCAACGTCACGCGCAAAACAGGCATCGAAGTCCCGCCGGCCGGCGCCTTCGGGCTGGAATAGGCCGGCAAGACGGGGAGAAAGGGAGACGGGGTGAAGGAGACTCCGCGGTCAGCCCTGTTTGCCATGTCTGGCCGTCTTGCCGTCCTGCAAGCGGCTCCGAACTTTTGCTCCACGTAGCAAACACCGTTTTTTATTGCAGAACCCACCCATTGTGCGCCTCGCGCAACGACGGCGACTCTATTATTGCCGGGGATCGGCGCTGTTGCAGGGAGCATTACGACGAGACTTTTGCGAAATGGGAGCGCGTGTTCGGAATGAAGGCAGGCAATTGAGTGCCGATAAGCGCTTCTCGGCTATCAAATGCAGCTAGGCGCGCACCGGCAGCGCAGCAGCCGGTCGGCGACGGGGCGGCGAAGGATCTCTGCGACGGATTATCAAAGAGCGGAGCTGGAATGCAGCGTCCGTGCAGCATAGCAGACTAATATTCATTTGTATATTATCTTTTTGGCCGCTATAAGAACGGGGGCATTGTGGGTAGTGGTACAGTTTCAGGATTCTATTCTTCCTCCCCCTGGCGCGATTCGAGTGCCTTGATTGCATCGCGCACCAACGGGAGCAAGGGGTGCTCTCCTGGCAAGCCGCTCCACACTGGACCGAAATCAGCCAGGTAGGGATCGCCACCAGTATCCCAAGCAGCGGCACTCAGCTCCAAACGCACTGTATCGCCAAGTATTCGGCGGCAACGCTTTAGCGCATCAAGGGCAATTTCATCGGGAGTCATCTTATTGAGTATATCGAGCCTTTGCCTCGGCAAATAGATCATCAAATTTCCACAATTGCCGTGTAACGCCGGCCGCCCCCTCTATGTGCCAAAGCCGGCTGGCTGTGAGGCCGCGTCACTTATGCCAGTGGAATGATCGCGCGATCGCGGCGTCGTCGGCGGAGGTGCCCGTTGGCGTTACTTGAGCGGCAGATGCATTACCCGATCGGCGAATTCACTGGGGAAACAACACGACAAGATGAGTTCGAGATCTTTCACAAGGGCGCCGATGCCAGCGCTCAACTGATGCGCGTAAATGACACCGCTAAAGGTCTGTCCCTGCTGTTGCCATACGGCCGCCAACCGCAATAGATCATCGTCCTGCGTGAAGAACACTCTCTCCAATGCTGTTGCCCGGCCCAGCAGTCGATCGTCCGCCCAACGGTCGGTACCGTCTTCCTGGCTCGTTAGCACATCGATACCTCGGCGTCGCAATCCGGCCGTGATCGCCGCTGGCACATGCGCGTCCATGTAGATCGGCAGCGCCATCTTACGGCATTTCCGAACTTGCGCGTTTTAATAGTTCATCGCGCGATAGTCCGAGCGACTGCCGAGCCACCGCCGCGGCGGCGGCTGACGATCCCATCTGGTCGATCAGATCCTCGTAGTGATCGTAGAAATACGCGAGTGCGGCGTACACCTGCTCCGGCCGCAAATCGGAGTGCTGCCGCAATAACTCCTCGGCTGTCCAACCGTGGTGGTAATGTTCTGCCGCCAGGTGGATCACCTTATAGCGCGTTTGATCAATCCGCGCTGTACCGGAACCATCAACCACGATGTGAGGGTAATGAGCTGCGGTGCTCATGATAAGCTCAATTGGATCGGCATTTGTGTTGAGTCGACAACATTATATTCTGGATTGTCGGCGACTGCGAGACAAGGCCGCAGTAATGTAACGCTCGGCGAAGCTAAGGCGTTCGACGACCGAACTCACATTACACAAGACGGCTCGGAAAAGACAACTGGTGAACTTGGCCGTCGGTCAGTACTCTCGCAGAACTATATATGTACGGCCATTTGTGTCGGAACAGGTCTTTGCAGTAAATTGAAGCGACCGGGTGATACATCGCAACCTCAGGTCAAGTCTTAAGCGTAGCATGTGAGCGCGACAGATGGAGCATCACACATGAATCAGAAGATGTTTGATGACCATAACACGTTGTGGGTTATCCACATCGGTAACAACGATAAGGTTGCCCTGCGTGCGCGCGACGAAGGGTTTGTTTGCATTGGCTGGACGAAAATGGGTAATCTCGCGCGATATTCTACGCGCGACAAAATGAAACAGGCGATGGCTGAAACTTGGCCGAACTGGAAGCCGCGGAAAGTCAATTCCTGTTATGGGCAAGTCTTTCGGTTTGCCCACGAAATGCGGGTCGGAGATCCGGTCGTTTTTCCCGTTCGCGTAAGCAGAGAGATAGCACTGGGCCGAATTTCGAGCGACTACAACTATTCCTCAGATGCCGAACTCGTGCAGGGAGATTACCGCAATGTGCGCAATGTTGAATGGTTGCGGATTGTCCCGCGGACGGCATTTTCAAAGAATGCCCTGCATAGTTTTGGATCGTTCTCGACGGTTAGTACTTCGAGTGACTTCCTTGATGAGTATTTGAGTGTACTCTTTGAGAGAAACATCATCGATGACAGCTCAAAGCCATCCTCATCGTTGGACAACGGAGCCGATTTGAGCGAGGAAGAAGATGAAGAAGCATTTGATTTGTACGGGACCGCTGTTCAGGAGACGGAAGATTATCTATTGAAAGAGTGGCAACGATCTGGGGCAGCGTTCGAACACGTGGTCGCAGCTGTCATCGAGACCTTAGGATATACGGCGACGGTCACACAGGCGTCAGCAGATCACGGCGTGGATGTAATAGCCCATCCGGACCCGTTGGGTCTCCAATCACCATTCATTAAGGTTCAAGCCAAGAGTGGCACCAAAGCAATTGGAGAGCCTGAAATCAATCAGTTACTCGGCTCTGTGCAAACAGGAGAGAAGGGAATCTTCGTTAGCCTGGGGGGATTCACGCCAGCCGCTAAAGCAAAGGCACGTAACTGTGCGAATCTCACGCTCGTGGATGCTAAAAAGTTCGTTTCATTGTTCCTTGAGCATTACGAGAAACTCAGTCCCATCTATCGAGCAAAATACCCTCTCAGCCGCGTCTACGTTCCGCAAATTACACTGATGTAAACCGAGTGCATTGCGCGACGGGATCCTCGGCGCACATGCAATATTACCGGCTGCGCGAGGTATGGCCGCACAGGATCAGAAGGGCCGTTGCGAGAAGCGCCATCGACGCCGTTTCGGGAACGGGCGATTGGCCCGGCGCGGAGGCGGTGGCGGCCATGCCGAGGTGGGTGCGCCAGAGCTCGTAGTCGGCGGCGTCGACGACGCGGTCGTGGTTGCCGTCGGCCAACAAGAAAGGGGCCGGTCTGGCCGAGCATGCTGCGCCAGAGGACGTAGTCGGCTGCCACTGTGCACGAAAGAAACAAGCCAATCAAGCAAAATTCGCGCAACGCACTCTGCGAATGCCGAAGAAGCCGGCCAGGGCGCATACGGCGAGGGCCCACGACGCGGGCTCGGGCACGGACGGGGTGAAAGAGTGATTCGGCGGCGCCGCACCGGGTGCAACTTGACCGAAGGCGGCCTGCCACACGTCGTAGTCGTCGCCGTCGACGTTGCCGTCGGCATCGCCGTCGGCGGCCAGGGCGCTGCCCGACTGGCCCGCCATCGAGCGCCACACGATGTAGTCGGCCGCGTCGACGATGCCGTCCTGGTTGTAGTCGCCGGCGATTCCCTTGACGGCCAGGTTGACGGAGAAGGCCGTGTACTCGAGCTCGAAGTAGAATCCGCCCGGCAGATCGGGAAGGATCTCGTTGGTGAACATGCCGGTGCGCCCGACTGTGGAAGTGACGATCGGGAATCCGGCCGGGCTGGCGGGGACGAATCCACCGATCAACTTGACGTCGAGCGTGCCGGCGAGCGTGATGCTGCCCAGCACGTCGACCCAATCGGTGTCTGTGCCGTAGGTGTAGCCGCCGATTTCGATTTCGAGCTTGGCGCCGGGATTCATGTCATAGGTGCCGACGACGACCGCCTGATGGGGACCGTTGTTGCCGGGCGCGTGCGTGCCCTCGAGGCGGATGTTCTGCAAGTCGCCGGTGCCGGAGAGCTTTCCATTGATCTGGATCGGCAAGTGGTTCGCGTCGCCGGCGATCGAACCTTCGTTGACGATCTCGCCGTTGATCTGGCCGCGGCCTGCGATCGTGTGTCCTGCTGCATTGACCGTGCCCGGCGTCACGTTCAGGAACGAATTCGTGTGGTTGAGGTCGACGACGCCGCTGCCGCCGAGCGTCATCTGCGGGGCACCGTTAAACGACATCGCGTACGTGCCGCCCACGCTGGACGGATTGACGACGATCGTGCCGTTGTTCGTGATGCCGGCGCCTTCGACGAGCACCGTTCCATTGGCGGTAATTGGCTGGACGTTGATGGTAGCTTCGTTGGTCACGTCAATAAGCCGCGTGCCGTCGCCGGCCTGGAAAAGGCCGCTGCCGAGCGACTGCAGCCGGCCTTCCGTCATGCGGCCGCTGCTCATGAGCTTCACGGTGCCGCCGTCGTCGGCGACGATCAGGCCGGTGGTCGGATGTTGCGTTACAAAGTTCTCCACCTGGAGCGTGCCGCCGGAGGCGGCGCGGAGCTCGTGATTGTTGGTGGTGGCATCGCCGACGAGCCGCAAGGTGCCTTCGGCCTGGATGAGGCCGTCATTGACCAGCTGGGCATTGATTTGTCCGCTGCCGCGGATCGTGTGGCCGGCGGCGTGGGTGAGTGTGACGCCGGCCTGCGTGTCGACGACGGCGCCGCCGGCAAGCACCATTTCACCGGAGCCATCCAACGTGCCGGAATTGAGATACGACATGAAGCCGCTGAGATTCACCGTTCCATCGTTGGTGAATCCGCTGCCGGCGATGAACACGGCTCCACCCGGGTTGACCTGGTAGTCGCCTTCATTGGTGACGTCGGTGAGCCGCGTGGCGAACTGGCCGGCGGGCGAGGAGCTGGTGATGATTTTTCCGGTGCCTTTCGTCTGCAGCGTCCCACCCGTAATGAAGACGCTGTTGCGCAGTCGCACGAAGCCTCCGTCGGCGGCGCTGATGACGCCCGTTGCGCCTTGCGTGATCTGGGGTGTCTGGGAATCGCGAATGATATCGAGCGTGCCGCCCGCTTCGGCGCCCAGCGTGCCGTTGTTCGTCAAGCCGATGTCGGTCAGCTCCAGTACATTGCTGCCCGGCGCCGCGGGCAGGTCGGCCGCCAGAATGTCTCCCTGGTTAACGATGGTGCCGCGGATTTGACCCACGCCGCGGATCGTGTGGCCGGCTGCCTGTGTAAGGACGCTGCTGATCGTGTCGATGCTGGCCAGCCAAGTGGGGGGAAAGAAGCCTTCCGCGCCGCCCTGCAGCAGGACGGTGCCGTTTCCGGAGAGGGTTTGGTCGAAATCGCCGGCGAAGGCGGAGAAGCGAAGCCGCGCGGCGGCGGTGCCGCCGTCGCTGTTGACCACGACCAGCCCGTCGTTGACGAGGTCGCCGCCGTTGATCACAAGATCGCGGCCTGCTTGGATCCGCACTTCCCCTTCGCCACCGACTGTCTCCACGACCTGGACGTTGGCGACCGACGCAAAGACGTTCACCTCGACCGGATTGAGCGTGCCCAGCAGTCCCGGCGTCACGATCACATCATCGCCGAACACGGGCGGGCCGGCGGGCGACCAGTTGCCCGGCTCGTTCCAGTTGCTGTTGGCGGCGCTGCCGTCGGTCCAGGTGTGCGTGTCGGCCAGCGCGGGCGCGGCAAGGAGGACGCCGAGCAAGAGCGAGCAGCAGCGAGCGAATCGGCTGCCGCTACGACAAGGCAGCGAAGAGAACGGCAGCAGTTTCGTTGCGCCTTGCGACATGGCTGCGAACCTCATCGACCGGCGGCCGACCGCGCCGCCCTCGAGCCATTGTCAACCGATACCCGATTGTCACCGGCGGACGCGGAGAATGCAAGCGATTTACCGAGTTCGCGTCCGAACGCGACGCCCGAAATTCGAGAACACCGCTGACAGCACGGCCAAAGCGATCGCGGCCGGTTCCGGCACCGCCGCTTGGGAGGCCGGCGCCGAACCGCCTGTGGTTCCGTTCGCCGATTCGCCGTAGTGCGCCTGCCAAACCAGGTAATCACCCTGCGTATATGTCGTACCGAGACCCTGGCGCCACAACACGTAGTCGGCGGCGTCGACGACCCAGTCGCCGTTGAAGTCGCCGCTCAGCGAGCCGGGCACGATGTGCGAGATAGCGTCGAGATACACCACCGCGTCGAGGTTCGAGCCCACGTTCGGCGGACCAAAGATTTGGATCGAGTCGAGCGTGAAGTTCCCATCGACCGTGCCGTCGCCGTTGACCCAGCCTTCCCATTGAGCGGCGTCGGTGACGTCCCAAAAATAGGGATGCCACTGGCCGTCGGCGATCATGTCCTGGGCGAGGCCGCGCTCGCCGGTCAGCCCGCTGGCGTCGTCGACGACGAGCGAAATTTGCAGATCGGCGTCGCTCGTTTTCGCCCAGAACCCGACCGAACCGATCGCCGGCCGGCTGGCGTTGTTCGCCGGGCTGCCGGCGCCCGACACGTGCCGCGCAAACCACGCGCCGCCCGGGTGCTGTTCCGCGCCGTCCGCATTCGGATCGTTCACGATCGTCAATCGCTGCGACCACAGGCCGTCGAACGCCTGGCCGCTCACGGCAACGGCGGCCGACTGATCGCGATTGAAGCCGCGATTGGAGCCGGAAAACGACAGCGCGGCGTCGAACGTCCCCTCGTCGCCTTGCTCGAAGTCGGCGAACACATATACGGTATCGGTCGGCACCGATTGCGGGCCGGCGAACACCGCCAGATTGTTTCCGTTCGACCGCTCGGTTCCCGGCACGCCGCCGACGCCGACCGGCACGTTCATCACGCGCGGGTCGTTGGCGGGCGTGGCGGGGTCATCCATGACGAGCGTCGTCGAGCCGCCGCCGTCGAGGTTGATCGCGTTCTGCGCGCCCCAGCGAATGAGCACGTCGGCCATCTCGGCATACGTGAGTCCGTTGCTGTGCGGTATGTTGCGGCCATCGACGGTGAACAATAGCAGCTTGCCGTCGGCGGTGACGCCCGCGGCCGTGCGCGGGTGAACGGCCGGATCGCTATTGGCGACGTTCACGCCGCCGGTGACCAGCCGCGTGTTGCCGCCCACCGCGTTGTAGAGCGACGTAGCAGGCTGGTGCGCAGTGCCTGACGTGCCGATCGCGCGAATGATTGTCGCGACGTTGTCGGCCGAGATGTTGAGCGCGTCGACGAAGCCGGGGTCGAACGGCGAGTAAGCGTCGCCATTGGAAACCGAGAGGCCCAACACATCGTACTGAGGGCCGCTGCCCGCCCATGCGAAGAAGTTCGCGTTGATGCCCAGCTGCGCGCCGACCTGCGTCACGAAAGTGCGCGTGGTTTGCGGCGTGGTGTCGCCTATCAGCGGGCCGTTCGAGGGCGTCGTCAGGAACGACAAGCCGGGCGCCGTCATATCGATCTCGACGACGTACATATCGACCAGCCGCGGCACGGTGGTGCGGCTGTGGATCAGGCGCACACCCTCAAAGGGCTGGGTGATCTCGTTGGTGGCCGCGGCGGCCGAAGCGGCGGCCAGGAGCGCGCCAAGGACGGGCAGCAGCGTCGAGGGGGATCGATTCATGGCAGGGGCGAGCGCGGCGGCCGCGTAATCAAAAAAATGGCCGCCGCGCCGAAAACGGCGAGCAGCGTGGCTGGTTCCGGTACGGTGGGCGGCGAGGACAGGCCTCATCATACCAGCGCACGGTGACGAACAACAACTTGTTGAGGCCTTGGAGAAGACCCGGCGTGGGCGATCGCGCCACGACGTCGAGCGGCGCCGAGGCAGGGGATTCCAGCGAATGCCCATAGGATCAAGCCGGCTGGCTCCGGGACAGCGGCGTTCTGCGAGGCCGCGCCGGCGGGCGCGCCGCCGCTTGCCGACTGGCCGAAGTGGGCGCGCCAGGCATCGTATTCGGCCGCCGTACCGATTTCACTCCGCCAGACGACATAGTCGGCCGCGTTGACGCTGCCGTCTTCGTTGAAGTCGCCCGGCCGGGCCAGAAGCAGCTCTAGCGCGTAGTTGGCGAGAATGGCGTGCACGGCGGTGGTGGGGTGTAAGTCGTCCCAGAACATATATTCGTTCGGGTTCGCCGCGATTTGGCTGGTACTGTACGAGGAATCGCCGGGCTGCAGGCCAGGGGCGGCCGGGTCCATCACGTTCGTCAAGCCAAACGCGGCTGGATCGCTTAATGCCTGATTGAACAGCCCGGCCACGTCGAATCGGAACAGGGTAATCGCGGAGTTATCTTCTTCAAGTTCGTCGAGCTTCGCATCCAACGTGGCGTTGAACTGCTCGCTGCGCGCGTTGTAGGTGGAAAGGTTCGTTGGGTTGCCGTTGAAGCGGGGCGTGTATCCCAACAAGGGCAAGTTGGCCACGAGGAATTGTCGCGCACCGCGGGCGATCAGCCGGCCGATGTCGGTGGCCAGGCGGTTCACGGGGATGCTCATATTCGTTTGGCCGTCGAGCAGGTCGTTGGCGCCGGCAAAAACGACGAAGAGCGCGTTTTCATCGACCATCGGCGAGGAGGGGAGGTCGCCGACCTGGTCATCGACATCGCGGATGAAAATGCTGTACGGAAAGGGGGTGCCGGAGGTCTTGGCTCCGCCGTGGGCGAAGTTATTTCCGCCGGATTTGCTGTGGGTCAACGGCGGCAGGCCCAGGCCGCTCGCCAGCAACTCGGCGTAGACGGGCCCGTTTGAAAAGCGGCCGTTGTAATAGTATTCGCCGGGATTGCTGCCGAACGTGGCCTGCGAAATGTTTCCGACGTCGGAGAGGCTGTCGCCAAAAACGAACAATTGGCTGAACGGCCCGGCGACGGCGGAGCCGACCGTCAGGCCGATCACCAACAGGGCTACGAGGCATTCGCGCAGCGGGCTGGCTCGCTTGCACCGGGATGCGGCGCTCCAGGCAGATGCCGAAGGTTGAGGCGATGGGAACATCCGAGCAGTATAGCCGTGAGCCACATTCGCGAGTGGCGAAAAAAACGGGAGAAAACCATTGCAGCCACGGCGAATTGGTGTATGCTATGGAGGAGATTTGGGGGGAGACGCCGGGCACTTCTTGGGCCAATCGTTGTCCGGCGGTTCTGCTGCGGGTGAGAATTCGCGTCGGCGACAACATAAACTAGCCGGCGCGCGCGGGCCACTGCCAGGGGCTGTTCGGAAACGAGCACATACTCTGCGCAAAGGCTGGCTCAATGCGATCCTGCAATTACTATCAAGCCGCGCTCATAATCGCGGTTTTTGCCGCCTCGGCCCCGGTGCGAGCGACCGATCATAACGAGGCCACGGACGGCGACTTGTCGAACAGTGGGAGCGCTCCCACTCAATTGACGCTCACCGCGGGCAGCAATTTAATCACCGGGACGATGACCGGTTCAGACTTCGACTTCCTGACGACGCACGTGCCTGCGGACCATGTGCTCACTTCGCTGACGCTTAATTCCTATGCCAGCACCGACGGCACTTCGTTCATTGGAATGAAAAACGGCACGACGATCGCCGTTACGGGGAATCCGGCCCAGTTAGACGGCTACACCCATTTCGGCACTGGACCTGGCAACGTCGGCCAAGACATTCTGGGCGACATCGGCGCAGGGCCGGGATCGGTGGGTTTCACGCCACCGCTGTCGAGCGGCGCCTATTCATTCTGGATTCAGCAGGCGAGTGGCGCGAGCGTCAGCTACCAGTTCGACTTTCTAGTGACCGCGCTGGCGCCTCCGGGCTTGCCGGGCGACTACAACGGCGACGACTCGGTGGATGCGGCCGACTACGCGTTATGGCGATCTATGGAAAACGAAACGGGGCCGGGCCTGGCGGCTGACGGAAACGGCGACGAGGTCGTCGACGAGATCGACTATCAATACTGGGCCGAGCGGTTCGGCGACACGGCCGACGGCTCGGGCCCCGTCGCACCCGTTCCCGAGCCAACGAGCTTGTTGCTTGCGGGTCTCGCTTTGATTGGCGCCGGCTGCCGGCGCCCGCCAGGACGGCGGTCGAACGTCGCTGCCAGGTGACGTGCTTCTTCGACCCGCGGGCCGGCGGTTCAGGGGCGTACTCGCAGGGGCTACAAACTGCGGAGATTGCTTCATGTTGTGTTCTGTAAAAAGTCGACTTATCGCGTTTCTGCTGGCCGCAGGGATGTGTTGTTTGACAACTACGGTTCGAGCGGTTGTCGTTTGGGACGAAGGCATCCATGGCGACTTGTCGGGCGACGGTGCGAATCCCGACGTAGCCGCGCTGGTGTTTGGATCGAATACTCTCACGGCGACTTCGGTGAGCGGCGATCGGGAATACATTTCGTTCAGCATGCCGGCCGCCGGCCGATTAAGCGCCGTGGTGCTTGATGCTTATTCGGGGATCGACGCGACGGCGTTCATTGCGGTCCAAAGCGGGACGACGTTTACCGAGCCGCCCAGCGGCACGAACCCAGCCAACCTGTTGGGCTATTCCCATTTTGGCCCGGGGGTTGAGCCCGTCGGCAGCGATATTCTGCCGAGTATTGGCATGGGTGGCGGTTCGATGGGCTTTACGCCCCCGCTTCCGGCCGGCAACTACACGTTTTGGATTCAGCAAACCGGCGACAACGCGTCGACCTATACGTTCGATTTCGTGGTCACGCCGGAACCGGGAGCGCTGGTGCTGCTTGGAATGGGGAGCGCGATCGTGCTGGCGGCGTGGCGCCGGCGCGCGCCGCCTGTTCGCGTTGGCGAGCCGCCGGGCTTGTCCCGGCGGGGATAAACCCCGCCGCTCGCGATGGACTGTCTGGCGCTACTCAAGGGCTTCGCGGCCGGTCTCGCCCGTGCGGATGCGGACGCAGTCTTGCAGCGAGGAAACGAAGATCTTGCCGTCGCCGATTTGTCCCGTCTGCGACGCCTTGACGATCGTGGAAACCGCGGTGTCGGCCTTCGAATCGTCGACCACGACTTCAATCTTCACCTTGGGCACGAAGTCGACGCGGTACTCGGTGCCGCGATACATCTCGGTGTGCCCCTTCTGGCGCCCGAAGCCGCGGACCTCGGTGATCGTCATCCCGGTGATGCCTTTCTCGATCAGCGCGTTCTTGACGTCCTCCAGCTTGAAGTGGCGAACGATGGCTTCGATTTTCTTCATGGCTTTCCTCGTGATTATTCTGATTTGGTTTGGATGAATATTGAAAGTCTCACGCAGAGGCGCGGAGTTCGCAGAGGAAAAGTATTCGTGGAACCCTGCGCCCTCTGCGCCTCTGCGTGAGATCAATATGTCGTCAGACGAAGATGTAGCCTTCTTCGCCGTGTTGCGTGATGTCCAGTCCGCGAATCTCGTCCTCCTGGCTGACGCGGATGCCGGTGACGACGTCCACCACCTTGAGGATGATGAACGTGGCGACGATGCTGAACACCCAGGTGACGATCACGGCAGCTATCTGGCCCGTGATGACCCAGCCGCCTTCGATCAGGCCGAGCGGCTGGCCCTCGGCGATATCCCAGGCGGCACGTGTGGCGAAGACGCCGGTGAGGATTGCGCCCAGCGTGCCGCCGACGCCGTGGACGCCGAACGCATCGAGCGCATCATCGTAGCCGAAGGCGTTCTTCACCTTGCCGCAGGCAATCGCGCACACGACGCCGGCAATCGCTCCCATGGCGAGCGCCGGCATCGGGTTGACGAAGCCGGCCGCGGGCGTGATGCACACCAGCCCGGCCACCACGCCGGAAGCGGCGCCCAACACGGTCGGCTGGCCGCGGGTGAGCCAGTCGTACAGGGCCCAGCCCAGGCCACCGGCCGCGGCGGCGAAGTGCGTCGTGCAGAACGCGCTGGCCGCCAGGTGATCGGACGCCAGCTCGCTGCCGGCGTTGAAGCCGAACCAGCCGACCCACAGCATGGCCGCGCCGAGCGACGTGTACGTGAGATTGTGAGGCCGCATATCCTCCTGGCCGAAGCCGAGGCGGCGGCCGATGAGCAGCGCACACACGAGGGCCGATACGCCGGAGCTAATGTGCACGACGGTGCCGCCGGCGAAGTCGAGCGCGCCGCCGGCCAGCGCGCCCTCGACGCCAAAGGCCAGCATCCCGCCGCCCCACACCCAGTGGCATAACGGGCAATACACGAACGTGCCCCACAGGATCATGAACAGCACCATCGCGCTGAACTTCATCCGCTCGGCGAAGGCCCCGCAGATCAGGGCGGGCGTGATGATGAAGAACATGCCCTGAAACAGCATGTGCGTGAGCCGCGGGATGGCCCCGGCCATCGGTTCGACGGCCGCGTTTGCTTCCGCATCCCACGAGCGCGACACGCCCTTCATGAACAGATAGTCGCCGCCGCCGATATAGGGCCGGAGGGCTTCCGAGTCCGCTTCGCCGAAGGCCAGCGAGTAACCATACAGACCCCACAGCACCGTCATCAGGGCCATCAAAAAGACGCACTGCATCATGACGCTGAGGACGTTCTTTTTGCGCACCAGCCCGCCGTAGAACATGGCCAGCCCGGGCGCGGTCATGAAGAGCACCAGCGCGCAGCAAGTGAGCATCCAGGCGTTATGCCCGGCCAGGGCGGCGGCATCGGCGCTTTCCTGCACCGACTCGAGCGTGAGCGCTTCAGGCGTTTCCTGGGCGACTGCGCTGGAGCACATCACCACCAGACTGAACAGGCCGATCGCGACCGGCCATCTCAATCTCCGCCATCGGTCGAGTAAAGAAAGAAGTTCCATGACACAAGTCTCCCACATTCCAGAAGGTAACGTTCGCCCGGGGACGCGAACTCAATGGCAAGAACCATGAACTCGATCGCCGCGTCAAAAAAAGGATTCAGAGGTCAGAAGGATTGGAGCGCCGGTTGGCGCTTAAGGAGTACAATGACAGCGATGGCGGATGACGACTCGATCCTGGAGCCGCCGAACCGCACGTTGCCAAGGATGAGCCGCCCAATCTCCGCAGTTGGTGGGTGCGCTCCGCCCGCCGAGGGGCGGTCGAAAAGCAACTAGCATGCCGGCGCTAGCATGGAGGCGAGAAAGGGCTGTTTTCCCGATGTTTTTCGCGATTCTCGGGATCGCGGGAGGCGAAACGAACCAGCCGGCCGCTTAATTCGCAGGCAGAGAGTGCCGAGAAAGCGGGCGGTGCGAGCCACGAGGATCGCGCATCAATCCAACCAATCCTGGTCCGCCAGCCGGGCCGGTACGTACTCCTCCGTGACGTAGCTGATGTCCTTGGAGATGAGGGCTTCCACCTCGAGCTTGAAATCGTTGGAAAGCATCTTCTGGATCTCGCGCTGCCAATCGCGCTTCTTGGCAAACCACGGATATTGGGCCACCTGACGGGCCCGCTTGCGGTCCGTCTCGTTGAGCGCGATCTGCACATTGGTCGACAAGTTGCAGCGCTCGAAGTCCTTGCTGCGCAGGCCCAGATACCGCGCGTCCGGGATCGCCATCCGCTGCGACTCGAACGCGAGGTTGATCGATCCCTGCTTAATGACGCTGTAGATGTAATACCCCCAGGGGTCGTTGTCGAGCAGGCAATAGACGGGCAGCTTGAGCTCGTAGTGCAAGCGATGGAGCAGCCGCCGCACGCCGCGCGGCGGCTGGCCCATGCCGTGCGTCAGGATGCAATTGTACTTCTCCCAGAAACGGTCCTCGTTGAACCGCTGCCAGACCGTGCCTTTTTCGACGTGCAGCACAAACTTCGCGTCGCACTTCTTCTTGTCCAGCTCGATGACCTCCGGCTCGACGATGGAGGGAATTCCGTAGCCGCCCGAGCCCATCCGCGCGCAGTCGATCACGTCGCCCTTGTCGACGAGCGTGATCTTGCCGACCATGGCGCCGCGGTTCTCGGCATACAGGTGCAATTCCTCACGGATGGAGCTGAGCAGCACCTCGGTGTCTTCGATGATCGAGTCGCATTCTTCCTGCTCGTCGAAGGTGTTCTCCTTGGTGCCTTCGATCGTGTGCTTGAGCATGTAGAACAGTCCCCGCAGGCTGGTCGATTTGCCTTGCGTGAGCAGCTTCTTGCAGCCGCTGGCCACGAGCATCGTGCGCATGTAGGCCTTGGCCTGGGCGAGGTCGAACAGCTGCCGGCGGTTGGTGCTGCCCCCCATCTCGAGGATCCGCTTGCGCGGGCTGTAGCGGACGTTCGAGAGCGTGCGCGCCGGGATGTCGACGTGCGGATCGCGGCGCTTCTCGGCCGCGGTCACCACGCCGTCGGCCAGGCCCACGATGCTGGACATCGTTTTCTTGTCCCGCGGCGATAACTTTGCCGCGGCGGCTTTTGCTTCGGCAACGGCGCCGCGTTTGCGGCGGATGGTTTTTTTGGCCATTATTCGATTCTCAACAGTTGTCTCTCTTCTAGCGATGCACGGTTGCACCAACGATGTAGACGAGGCGGCGCCGGGGATCGATTCTGTACGTGACGGAAAGCGGCCCGATAATCAATACGCGCTTGCCCGCATCGCGTGACTCACCGACGAATTCCGGATCGTTGCGAAGGGCCGATTCAATCTGTGCCATCGCGTCCAAGATGGCATCGCGAAGTGTCTGATCCGCCCTCGCACAACGATCAAGTAATGCCAGACTGACCGACTTCCGCCAACGAAGACCATACATTTACATTTGCTTGATTCTTTCGATCAACTCCTCGGTCGTGAACATCGGCTCATTCGAATCAATCTCTCGCTGGATTTCCTCGTCACTTACGGGCGGCGTAAGTTCTTCCCAGTTATCAGGGTCATTGTCCGGTGTCGACGGCGTCAGCCGTGCCAGCACCCAACCGCCCTCGTCGCAAAGCTCAAGAGGCACCGACAGGTTCAGCAACTTCTTTCGCATCTCGGCATCGACAGTTATACGAGTCATGAATTTACTCCTTTCTGTGTCGTCTCGGCTTCTTCCTCAGCGACGGGCGCGCGGTTGATCGCCGCCGGGGCTTCGGTGGGGTCGACGATGAGCACGTTGGCGCCGAGCTCCAG
>CAZHIV010000265.1:0-5733 GCA_964532675.1 uncultured Planctomycetaceae bacterium | reverse complement strand
AGACCCACCATCGATCGCTTTGGTGGGTCTCGCAGACTCGACCCACCCTACATGCTGCATCGGTTCCATGAACACACTCGCACTGTTGCGGCAACGTTTCACTCAGGCGTTAACGGCGCTCGGCATCGCCCAGGCGGAGCTGCCCGACCTGCTGGGCATGATCCTGCCCAGCCAGGACGCGAAGTTCGGCGATTACCAGGCGAACTGCGCGATGCCGCTCGGAAAACGGCTGGGCAAGCCGCCCCGCGAGGTCGCAGCGCAGCTTGTCGCGCTGCTCGACGTGGCCGGCGTTTGCGAGCCGCCGGAGATCGCCGGGCCCGGTTTCATCAACCTGCGGCTCCAGATCGATTGGCTCACCGCCCAATTGGCCGCCGCCTCCGCCGACGCCGAGCGGCTGGGCGTGGCCCCCGCCGCCGCGCCGCGGACCATCGTCGTCGACTATTCCGCCCCCAACGTGGCCAAGCCAATGCACGTCGGCCACATCCGCTCGACCGTGATCGGCGACGCGCTCAATCGCATCCTCAAGTTCCTGGGCCACCACACGACGAGCGACAACCACCTGGGCGACTGGGGCACCCAGTTCGGAATGATCATCTACGGCTACAAGCACTTCGCCGACGACACCGCCCTGAGCGAATGGCCGGTCGCCGAGCTGACGCGGCTCTACAAACTGGTCAACTCGCTCGTCGAGTATCACGCTACGCGCAACGAGAAAATCCCGGCCGTTGAAAAACGCATCGCCGACACTCATCAGCAGTTGTCGCAGCTCCAGGCCGCGCCCCCGCCGGCCGATCCGAAAGAGGCGAAGCAGGCCGCCAAGCGCGTCCGGCAGCTCGAGGGCCAGTTGACCGAGCTGCGGGCCGAATTGGAATCGCTCCACGGTAAAGTCGCGGCCCTCGACGACAATCCGCAACTGGCCCCGCTCGCCGCCGCGCACGCCGACATCGGCCCGCGCGTGCTCGCCGAAACGGCCCTGCTCCACAGCGGCGATCCGACGAACGTCGAATTGTGGCGCCGCTTCCTGCCGGCCTGCCTGCTGGAAATCGAGGCCGTTTACCAGCGGCTGGGCGTCTCGTTCGATCACACGCTCGGCGAAAGCTTCTACCAGGACCGCCTCCGCGGCGTGGTGAAGGACCTGGCCGACAAGGGCCTCGCGCGGGAAAGCGACGGCGCGATCTGCGTCTTCCTCGAAGGCCACAACGTGCCCATGATCGTCCAGAAGCAGGACGGAGCGTTCCTCTACGCCACGACCGACCTCGCCACGATTCAGTATCGCATGGCAACGTGGCGGCCGGACGCCGTCCTGTACGTCGTCGATCACCGCCAGTCGCTGCACTTCGAGCAGCTCTTCGCCGCCGCCCGGTTGTGGGGATATGGCGACGTCGAGCTCGAGCACGTCGCGTTCGGCACCGTGCTGGGCGAAGACGGCCGGCCGTTCAAGACCCGCTCCGGCACGACCGTCGGCCTGGCCGGCTTGCTCGACGAGGCGGTCGACAGGGCCTACGCCATCGTCGCGGCGAACGACGACGCCCGCCCGGAGCCGACGTTAAACGACCAGGAGCGCCGGCAAGTCGCCGATCGAATCGGCATCGGCGCGATCAAGTACGCCGACCTGGCCCACAACCGCACCAGCGATTACGTCTTCAGCTACGACAAGATGCTGGCCATGACCGGCAACACGGCCACCTACATGCAATACAGCTACGCGCGAGTAAAGAGCATCTTCGCCAAAGCGGGCATCACTGATTCCGCCTTCCCCCTTCCCCCTTCCGCCTTTCTCCTCCACACTCCCCACGAGCGCGCACTCGCCGTCGCGCTATTGCAATTCCCCGAAGCTCTCGACCGCGTCGTCTCCGACTACCGCCCCAATCACCTCACGGCCTACCTGTTCGAGCTGGCCACGCGCTACAGCGACTTCTTCGAAAACTGCCCCGTCCTCCGCGCCGAAACGGCCGAGCTGCGCACCAGCCGCCTCGCCCTCTGCGACCTCACCGCCCGCACGATCGAGCGCGGCCTCAACCTGCTCGGCATCGAAGTCGTCGAGCGGATGTAGCGAAACGCAGGCAATCGCCCGGCCATATACAAGCCCCTTGGACTGCCGCCCCTGGCATGGCAAAATGATGGGTCAAGCTGCCATCCAGCAGGCGTCATGGATTAGAACGAAACCAGGAGAAGCGACGTGACGACGAAGACCATCGCCGCCCCCACTGCCGTGAAACACAAACAGCTAGTCAACTGGGTCAACGAAATGGCGGCCCTCACGAAGCCCGACCAGGTCTATTGGTGCAACGGCTCGCAGGAGGAGTACGACCGGTTGTGCGACGAAATGGTCGCCGGCGGCACGTTCATTCGCCTCAACCCGGACAAGCGGCCCGGCTCGTTTCTGGCCCGCAGCCATCCGAGCGACGTCGCCCGCGTCGAGGACCGCACCTACATCTGCTCGGTCCATCGCGAAGACGCCGGGCCGACCAACAACTGGATGGCCCCCAACGAGATGAAGGCCATCCTGCGGCCGAAGTTCGACGGCTCGATGCGCGGCCGTACGATGTACGTGATCCCCTTCAGCATGGGGCCCGTCGGCTCGTCGATCTCGCACATCGGCGTGCAGCTCTCCGATTCGCCGTACGTGGTCGTGAACATGCGGATCATGACGCGCATGGGCGATGCGGTGCTCAAGGCGCTCGGCACGGACGGCGAATTCATCCCCTGCCTCCATTCGGTCGGCATGCCGCTCGCCGCGGGCCAGGACGATGTGCCCTGGCCCTGCAGCCCCGATCCGAAGAACAAGTACATCGTCCATTTTCCCGAGGAGCGGATGATCTGGAGCTACGGCTCCGGCTACGGCGGCAACGCCCTCTTGGGCAAGAAGTGCCTCGCCCTGCGCATCGCCTCCGTGATGGCCCGCGACGAAGGCTGGCTGGCCGAGCACATGTTGATCACGGGCGTCAAAAGCCCAGGCGGCGAGAAGACCTACGTCGCCGCGGCCTTCCCTAGCGCCTGCGGCAAAACCAACTTCGCCATGCTCATCCCGCCCAAGGAGTTTCAGAAGGACGGCTGGGAAGTGACAACCGTCGGCGACGACATCGCCTGGATCAAGCCCGGCAACGACGGCAAGCTCTACGCCATCAACCCCGAGGCCGGCTTCTTCGGCGTCGCCCCGGGCACCAACGAGCAAACCAACCCCAACGCGATGGCTTCGGTGGAGAAGAACACCATCTTCACCAACGTGGCCCTCACCGACGACGGCGACGTGTGGTGGGAAGGCATGGAGGGCGACCCGCCCGCGCACGCGATCGACTGGCAAGCCAACGACTGGACGCCCGACAGCGATAAGACGGCGGCCCATCCCAACAGCCGCTTCACCGCGCCGCTGTCGCAATGCCCCTCCGCCGACCCGGCCTACGACGATCCGAAGGGCGTGCCCATCTCGGCCTTCATCTTCGGCGGCCGCCGCGCCTCGATCGTGCCGCTGGTGAGCGAGAGCGTGAACTGGGCCACGGGCGTGTACACCGCCGCCACGATGGGTTCCGAGATGACGGCCGCCGCCTTCGGCCAACTCGGCCAGGTCCGCCGCGACCCGTTCGCCATGCTGCCGTTCTGCGGCTACCACATGGGCGACTATTTCAACCACTGGCTCGACTTCGGCCGCCGCGTGCCGAACCCGCCCCGCATCTTCAGCGTCAACTGGTTCCGCCGCGACAAGGACGGCAACTTCGCCTGGCCCGGCTTCGGCGACAACATGCGCGTGCTGGCCTGGATCGTCGGCCGCGTGCAAAGCCAAGCCGCCGCCATCCAAAGCCCGCTCGGCTGGATACCCAGCTACGAGGACTTCGACTGGCGCGGCCTGAAGTTCAGCAAGGACCAGTTCGCCGCCGTAATGAACGTCGACCGCGACCAGTGGGTGCAGGAAGTCGCCTCGCACGACGAGCTGTTCTTCAAGCTCTACAACCGCCTGCCGCGCGAGCTCCCCTCGACCCGCGACCTCTTGATCGCCAGCCTGTGGCGCACGCCGGCCGACTCTGCGACGTGATATAATGGTGTTGGGGAATCACAAGGTGAACTATGACCAGCAAACCATTGCACGGCGTTGTCAACGGGAAGATTATTAAGTTGAACGATGACCCGGGTGTTCCATCAGGCCAAGAGGTAGAGGTTACCGTTAAACCGTTGCCAGCGAAATCGCCTGACTGGGGCGAAGGCATACGCCGCTGCGCCGGTGCGTTGGCCGACGAATGGACAGACGAAGACGATCGAATTCTTGAGGAGATTTATCAACAGCGCAAACGTCATCGCCCCCCCGGGAGCACCGGATGAGCTTCCTGTTGGACACCAACATTTGCTCAGCGCATTTAAAGCGCCCCGCCGGATTGACCCACTATTTCATTCAGCATTCGGGGCGACTATTCATCCCAACCATCGTTGTTGGCGAACTCTACACCTGGGCTTTTCGCCATCCGTTCCCACGGCCGTTCATTGATCGAATCGGGAATGACCTTCTTAAAGACATTTCCGTGCTCGAATTCGACATGGACTGCTCCATTGAATTTGGGCGGCTGAATGGTGAGCTGCTTAGTGGAGGCATAGTTGTGAATCCTCCGGATCTGATTATCGCCGCTACAGCCCTCGTCCACGACCTGACGCTCGTAACCCACAATACGCGGGACTTCCAGAGAATTCCCAGTCTGCGCCTCGAAGATTGGCTTCAACCCTGACCGGCCCTTCTGCCTGGGGGTGTCTCCTCCTCCGTTTCCGTACCGTTGCTGTCCGCTGCCTCGACTTTGTTTGAAGCGCCCGCAGCGGCCTTCTCCGCAGGCGCTTCTCTTTCCGCATCGCCCGGCTGCGTATCCACCAGCAGATAGCCGGCCCAGAAGAACGGGTGATCGGCGGTCGGCCATTCGGCGGCCGACTCGTCGAGCCGCTTGAGGCGCGGCTCGCGGGCAGCCTCGAGCGGCGACTCGCGGGCCAAGAGGCAGGCCCGTTGCCAGGCCTCGCTGGCGGACGAGTGCGGCAGCTCGCGCGCGAACTCCCGCACCAGCTCGAAATTGGTCCGCCCCCCGGTCCGCCACCGCGTCAATAGAATGGTCCGCGCCCCGTCGGCCATCATGTGGCACAGAGATTGGAAGACTTCCTCGCCCGGCCGTGCCCGCCGGCCGGCGCCGCGCCGCGAGCCCTTGAGGCCGTCCTCCGCGGCGGTGGCAAAACCGGTGACGACGACCCGCTCGGGGCCGCCGTACGGCAGGCCGAAGGGCGGCGCCTCGTCGCCCGCGTTGCGCGAGCGAGGCAACGCCGACCAGGCCGCTCCGCCGCGCGACTCAATTTCGTCCAGCGCGACGAGCCAGTCCAAAAGCGCCGCGACGAGGTGGCCCGGCACCGGCAGCGGCGTGGGCAGCCGCACCGGCCCGACGACCGCCTTCTCGAGCTTCTGGATCATTACGTCGCCACTTGCCACCGCGTCGTCGTCCGCCAGCTCGTTGGCCACGATGCCCGTTCGCTGCGGCCGGCGGAGCGGCCGCGGGTTGGAAACCGCCAAGGCCGCGGTGGGACCGTAGCGGATCAGAATCCGGTCGGCCAGCACCATCTCCGAATCGCCGCCGGCAGGTATCAGCGCCTCGAACGGCAAGTACCACAACACGTCGTCGGGAACGATCACCAGGCTCGTCGTCTTATCCAGATCGAGCCGGGCATCGGCGAAGACCGCCTCATAAGCCGCCTTGCCGGCCTTGCGCCAGGCGT
>CAZHIV010000264.1:0-4770 GCA_964532675.1 uncultured Planctomycetaceae bacterium | reverse complement strand
TGACCGGCCAGGTTTATGCCCGCAAGATTGGTACCGGACAATTCGATGCCGGTCAGATCGTGCGCCTGGTAGCTGGCGGTCGAATAGAGTTGCGCCGCCGTGATTTCGGCGCTTGTGAATAGTGCTCCCCGCACTTCGGCGCCGGTCAGGTTCGCGCCGGTCAGCACGGCCCGATTGACATCCGCGTTGGTGAGGTTGGCTTGGCTCAGGTTCGCGCCGGTCAGCGTGGCCTGATAGAAACTTGCACTGGTGAGGTTGGCTTGACTGAGGTCGGCACTGGTCAGCGTTGCGCTGTAAAACCCTGCATTCGTGAGGTTCTGACCGGCAAGGTTCGCGCCGGTCAGATTGAGGTACGCAACGTTGATCCGGGTTAAATCTTGGGTCTGGTAGCTGGCCGTAGAGTAAAGTTGCGCGGTCGTCAGATTGCTCTGGCTAAATTGTGCTCCTCTGACTTCGGCGTTGCTAAAGTTCGCACCGGTTAGGACAGTGTAGTCATAGGCGACATCGGTGAGGTTTGCCTCGCTCAGTTCCGCATTGGTCAAATTGGCAAGTCCCATGTTGGCGCCGCTGAGATTTGCGCCGATCAGGTAGGCCATCGTCAGGCTCCGGTACGACAGGTTCGCGCCGGGCGCGGCACTCACGCCCGCGCCGTCGGGAGTGAGTGTGGTGCTTTGCTGCTTCCCCTGGCTGGGGTCGACGGGATTAATGTACTCCCACTGAAAAATGTCGGCCCGAGCGACCAGGGCCGGGGCGAAAGTCGCCAACAACGTGGCCACTGTAGCCGCAACAACGACCGTGCAGTATTTCGTCATTGAATTCTTCTTTCCGCTTTGCGGAGCGATCCGCAATAAAGCAAAGCAGTCATTGATCCGAGCGCGCCACGGAGGCTGCCCGTGATCGTCGCGATTTCCGCCAAGCGAGCAGCGGCAGGCCAATAGACAGCAGCGCTAGGCTCGCCGGCTCGGGCACCTCGCGAATTGCCAAGCTGTAGTCACGACCCGCCGCGATGGCCACGAAATTATCGCCCGCCGGCACGTCCGTCTGCCCGTCGAGATTTGCGCCCCAGCCGGCGAGTGAACCGTCGAACCTCAGCGCCAGGCTGTGGCCAGCTCCCGCGCTGATGGCGATGAAGCCGTTGCCGGCCGGCACGTCCGCCTGCCCGGCGTCAGACGGGTAAAAGGTTGCGCCCCATCCGGCTAACGAACCATCGGAGTTCAGCGCCAGGCCGTGCACGGAACCCGCAGCAATAGCCACGAATCCGTTGCCTGCCGGCACGTCCGTTTGCCCGTATTCGTTGTAGCCCCAGCCGGCCAGCGAACCGTCGGACTTCAGCGCGAGGCTATGGTGAAACCCGGCGGCGACGGCAACGAAGTCGTTGCCGGCCGGGACATTGATCTGTCCGAAACCGTTGTAGCCCCAACCCACCAGCGAACCGTCGGACTTCAGCGCCAGACCATGGACGAACCCCGCGGCGACGGCCACGAAGTCGTTGCCCGCCGGCACATCGGCCTGCCCGTCGTCATTGAGTCCCCAGCCGGCCAACGAACCGTCGGCCTTCAACGCCAAGCTGTGGTAGGATCCCGCTGCCACGGCCACAAAGTCGTTGCCCGGCGGCACGATGGCCTGTCCGTAGTCATTAGAAAGGGCGAACTCTGCGCCCCAGCCGGCTAGCGAGCCGTCGGACTTTAGCGCCAAGCTGTGGATATCCCCTGCGGCAATGGCGACGAAATCATTGCCTTCCGGCACATTCGTCTGCCCGAAGCGATTGTCGCCCCAGCCGACGAGAGAACCCGCCTTCGCCGCGGCCAAAGCTGGTGAGCGAATCAGGCAGGTCAGCAACCCCACTAGAAGAATCATACGATAAATCAATCGATACTTGGACATGAGCGTGTCTACCATTTCTGGTCTGCGGTATAATAAGAACGTCATCGCCCCGGCGCGCAAACCGAGCGCCGCGAGAGATGCCGGGCCGGTGAGGAGCTTGCTTGGCGGTAAGCCTCACCGGCCGCTTTATTTCAACTTCCAATTTCAGAACGGTTTGTGCCTGGTTCGATCTGGATAGCCCTATCGTCGTCTCCGAACATCGAAATGCTGATCGGCGGCTCGACTAACCAGGGCATGCACCTGGAGTGCGAGTCCGACAAAAGACCAGGCAATGCCCAACACATTGAATCCAATGATGCAGTTCCGGATATAGGCGTTTCGTCCCTCAAGAGTGTCGGGGCTAAGTGATGTAAATGAGTAGACTGGTTCCGCGCTGATCTCACGGCTGATCACGATCGACCAGTAGAGCCACCAGCATTGAGCGAGACTGAACACGATGAACGCGATGAGCGACGTCCATAAACCGCGGCGTTTTCCCCGAAAAGCTGCAATGCCCATTTCTGCACCCGCGAGGCAAAGAAGAACGGTAATCGCAGTTAGTCCGAAACCTGACACTATCTCACTTGCGTTAGTACGTCTGATCAGGAATTGGATAATGCTGAACAACACAATGTACTCGACTGCGAATATTAAGAACGTAAAAACCGTGTATGCGCCGGCGACGAGCGGAACGTGGCGGCGATACCAGCGCCACATACGTTGGGGCATCGTAATCGGGCGGGCCTGAATCGGCTCGCCGGCAAGAAACCGTCGGAATTCGTCGGCGACTTGGTCGGCCGAGCCGTAACGCTTATCGCGCTCCTTTTCGAGGCACTTCATCACAATCCAGTCAAGCTCTCCGCTCACGAGGCCGGTAAGCTTCTTCGGCTCCAGGCCGCGGTTGGCAGCGATGGAGGGCAGCGCGTCGCTGCTACTCAGGCGCGTGCTCGGCCGCGGCGGCTCCTCGTCGCGGATGATTCGCAGAATTTCGTCGAATGCCGCCGATCGCAGCCGCTCCTTCTCGAGCGGCGTGCTGCCGGCCAACAGTTCATAGAGCAGCACGCCGAGCGAGTAGATGTCGCTCCGCGTATCGACATCGAGTTGATTGAAGCTGGCCTGTTCGGGGCTCATGTACTCCATCGTGCCGATTATTTGTCCGAACTCGGTGAACATCGTCCGCTCGGTCAGATTCGACGCCGTCGCTTTGGCCACGCCGAAGTCGATGATCTTGGGGACTGGTTTGCCGTCGTACTCGGCCACGAGCACGTTGTTGGGCTTGATGTCGCGATGAATGATGCCTTTCTGATGGGCATGCTGCACTGCCTGGCAGACCTCGACGAACAGCTCCAGCCGCTCACGAAGCGGGAGGCGATTTTCGTCACAGTACCGGGTGATCGGCACTCCCTTGACGAGCTCCATGACGAAGTACGGCCGGCCTGTTTCGGTTGCGCCCGCGTCGATCACGCGGGTGATATTCGGATGTTCCATCATCGCCACGGCCTGCCGCTCGGCCTCGAAACGGGCGATTACCTGGCGTGTGTCCATGCCAGGTTTGATGATCTTGAGCGCCACGGTTCGCTGAATCGGCTCGGTCTGTTCTGCCATGAAGACCACGCCCATGCCCCCTTCGCCGATTAGCTGCAAAAGCTTGTAGGGGCCGATGACCGTGCCGGCGCGCTCACTAATGGGATGATCAACAGTGGGGCAGATTTCGGGAGCGGGGGATTCTAGGAAGCTCCCGACTTTCTGCTGCGCTTCAAGCAATCGTTCCACGCGGCGGCGTAGTTCGGGGTTGCCAGCACACGCTTCTTCCAAATAGGCGGACCGCTCGTCGTTAGCCTCCCGCTCAAGCGCGGCAAGGTAAATTTCGTCAACGTTTGATATGAGTTTTTCCACGATGCTGTTTCCTGCTGAGCGTCCATAGACAGTGGCGAGTTTCGACGCAGATTTGCCTCAGTAAGAAACTCTCTTTTTACGTTTTTTAAGTGTCTTCCATCTCGCAGCGGAGAAACACTTTCGCGTAAGCCCAGTAGCGGTCGGCGGTTGCGCGTGAGATTCCGAGCGATTTCGCGGCATCCTGGTGCGATAGTCCGGCAAAGTACCGCAGCTTGACTAGTTGAGCCTTCTCCGGTGATTCCGCCTCCAGCTTTTCGAGCGCTTCGTGAAGCGACAGCAACTCGTTGGCACGTTCTTCGGCCAGGCAGCTCACATCGTGCAGTTCCATTCGTTGCCGTTTGCCGCCGTGTTTCGGTGTCTGTTTGCGTCGCGCGAGGTCGACAAGGATCCGCCGCATGCTTTCAGCAGCCGCACCGAAAAAATGAGCGCGGCTATTCCAGTGCTGAGCTTTCTCGACATCCACGAGTTTCAAGTAGGCTTCATGGACGAGCGCCGTCGCCTGCAGCGTTTGGCCGGGCTTCTCGTGCGCAAGTCTAGCGGCAGCGAGCTTACGAAGTTCATCGTAAACCAGCGGTAGAAGCCGCGCGGCGGCGGCAAGATCGCCGTCTTCGATCTCGGATAAGATTTGCGTGACGTTGGCCATGACACCGATTATACCCGCCCCGTGACTCCCCAATCTCGGCCAGCGGAAACCACTGGGCCCTCAGCCGGACATCGGTGTCAAATTCGTTCGTTTGCTGGCGCCTCCTCGGCGCAAGTCCGGTCGCCATTGAATCTTCTGGCTGCGACATTCCTAAACCCATGTCGGAATTCAAAGTCCGAGACTGCCAACGATCGGGGAGCTTCTTGACATCGCCGGGCCTAAGCCGCCGGTGACCCCAACATGGAATGGCGAGCGGCCGCGAGGGCGGCCATCCGTAGCATTTTTCGACCGCGACTCTTCGTGATCGACTGGACTGGGTCGCGGCCGCGTTGCGCGCTTCGGCGGCACAGATCGAGGGCCGAATCTAT
>CAZHIV010000263.1:0-5754 GCA_964532675.1 uncultured Planctomycetaceae bacterium | reverse complement strand
GCCGTCGAGCTTGATGCCCAGGTCCTTGAAGACGGCGGTCGCGCCGGTGAGCGTCGCGATGTCGCCGAGCATGGCCTTGCGGCGATCGCCGTAGCCGGGCGCCTTCACGGCACACACCTGCAGGATGCCGCGGAGCTTGTTGACCACGAGCGTGGCGAGCGCCTCGCCGTCCACGTCCTCGGCGATAATCAACAGCGGCTTGGCCGCCTTCGACACCGCTTCCAGCAGCGGGACGAGGTTCTTGGCGTTGGAAATCTTCTCCTCGTACACGAGAATAAGGCAGTTTTCCAGCTCGACCGTCTGCTCATCGACGTCGGTCACGAAATGCGGCGACAGGAAGCCGCGGTCGAACTGCATGCCCTCGACGACTTCCACGGTCGTCTCGCTGCCGCGTCCCTCTTCGACCGTGATGACGCCGTCCTTGCCGACCTTCATGAAGGCGTCGGCCAGCACGCTGCCGATGGATGGGTCGTTGTTGCCCGCGATGGTGGCGATCTGCTGCAGCCGCTTCTTGTCCTTCACGTCGACCGGCTCGGCCTGCTTTTCGATGGCGTCGCTCACCGCCCGCACGGCCTTGGCGATGCCGCGGCTAAGGGCCATCGAATCGGCGCCGGCCGCGATCATCTTCAGTCCTTCGCGGAAGATGCCCTCGGCCAGTACTGTTGCCGTGGTGGTGCCGTCGCCGGCCACGTCGCTCGTCTTGCTGGCCGCTTCCTTGACGAGCTGCGCGCCAAGGTTTTCGTAGGGGTCATCGAGCTCGATGTCTTGGGCGACGGTGACGCCGTCCTTGGTCACTTTGGGCGAGCCCCAGCCCTTATCCAGCACGGCGTTGCGGCCGCGGGGCCCTAGCGTGCTCCGCACGGCCCGGGCCAGCTTCTCTACGCCCGCCGCCAACGGCGCCCGGGCATCGTCCTCAAAGACCATCTGTTTTGCTGCCACGCCACATTCCTCCGGTCAAAGGTGGGTTGAACCAATTCGGTAATCGTAGAAACGGAGTCAAAGAAAGGCTCCGCGATGTATTGCTCTCGTACATGCGCCAAGCGAAGCGAGCCGCCGGGTCCATCCCGGCGGGGGTAAACCCCGCCGCTCGCTCGCAGGCGGGCGCGATTTGGCAGGCGCACCGCGAGATTCCGCAATATGACGCAATGCCCGTGCCAGGGCTAGTCCCCGCGGCCGCAAATATTTGCCTCAGAAAGCGTTACGGTCATCCAGACAGGTAATGACGGTCGCCACCGCGAACCCCGCGCATGCCATTTTGGCAGCGGCTCTCAACCGTAACGGCCCATGACCCGATCGACCAGCCGCGGGCACAGCCGGTCGGCCAGCAGCAGGAGCCGTCCGCGCCATCCAGTAACGACTTTGTTGCGGCCGCGCTCGATGGCGCAGACGATGGCGCGGGCGACTTTGTCGGCCGGCATGCGCGGCGGATCGCCCCAGGGCAGTTCCGGGGTGCCCTCGAGCAGCACGTCGAAGTGCTCCGTCGCGGTCGGCCCAACGGCAACGACCAGGACGTCGATTCCCAGCCGGGCCATTTCCGGCCGCACGGCTTCACTGAAGCCGTGCAGCGCGAACTTGCTCGCCGAGTATTCGCTCTTGTGCGGCGCGCCGCGCTCGCCGAGGATCGAGCCGATGTTCACCACGATCGGCTGCCTGCCCTCGCGCAGCAACGGCGTGGCTTCGCGAATGAGCTCGACGGGCGCGAAGAAATTGACCTCAAAGATGGGCCGGATGCGCTGGGGGTCGGCCTCGGCGAAGCGTCCGTGCGCGGCGACGCCGGCGTTGTTCACCAGAATATCGAGCCCGCCCAGCTCGCTGCGGGCGGCCTCCAAGGCGCGATTCCGCACGGTGGCATCGGTCACATCGCCGGCCACAGGAATAGCTCGCCGACCAAGGGCTTCGACTTCACGAGCGACTTCAGCCAGTCGATCTTCGCGGCGAGCCAGTAGAACCAGGTCGACGCCCTGCCGCGCGAACTCGATGGCCAGCGCACGTCCGATGCCGCTCGAGGCGCCGGTCACAAGCGCGCGCCGGTCCGTGAGTTGCCGTTTGGCCATGGTGGCCGATTATGCCACTTCGTCGACCGGCTCGCTATGGACGTACGCCGTGTCGCCGTTTGTCACCGCGTGGCCGTTGCCGTTACGGTCCAGGACCTGGCCGTTGCTGCGCAGGCGGATTCGGGCTTCGTCGGCAGAGATCTGACCCAGGTATTTGCGCGGCATGCGGCAATGGATGCTCACGCGGTCGTTTGCGTAGGTGCGGCTGAGGATCTCGCCATTCTTGGCCAGCGCGGCCAGCAACCGGCCGTTGGAAACATCCGTTTCGATGTCGACGTCCAGGAAGTGATGCGTCAGGGCGTCGCTCACCGCGGCGGCCAGCCGGCCCAGGCCTTCGCCCGTGCGGGCGCTGATCGGGATGGCCGACGGGTAACGCTGCTTGAGCACGTCCAGCGTGCCCGGCTCCTCGATGGCGTCGATCTGGTTGAGCACCAGGATCGTGTCCTTCTGGTTGATGTCGAGGTCCTCCAGCACCCTGTAAACCGCCGCAATCTGGCCCAACGCGGCCGGATCGCTGGCGTCGGCCACGTGCAGCAACAGGTCGGCCTGACGGGCTTCCTCCAGCGTGGCCTTGAAGCTCGCGATGAGGCTATGCGGCAGATCGCGGATGAAACCAACCGTGTCGGAGAGCAGCACCGGCCCCCAGCCGGGAAGCTGCCAGCGCCGCGTGCGCGTATCGAGCGTGGCGAACAGCTTATCGGCGGCCAGCACGTCGGCGCCGGTGAGCTTGTTGAGCAGCGTGCTTTTGCCGGCGTTGGTGTAACCGACGAGCGAGACGGTCATGTGGTCGCTCCGCGCGGCCACCTCGCGCTCTTTGCGGCGCAGCACGCGGGCCAGCTCGCCGCGCAATTCGACGATCCGCCGCTCCACCAACCGGCGGTCGGTTTCGAGTTGCTTTTCACCAGGCCCGCGCATGCCGACGCCGGCCTTGATCCGCGACAAGTGGGTCCACATCCGCTTCAGCCGCGGCAGCGAGTATTCGAGCTGCGCGAGCTCCACGGCCAGCCGGGCCTCGTGGGTCCGCGCGCGGGTCGAGAAGATGTCCAGAATCAATTCGGTGCGATCCAGCACCTTGACGCCCAGCTCGCGCTCCAGGTTGCGCGTTTGCGCGGGCGAGAGATTATTGTCGAAGACGACGGCGTCGGCATCGGTCGCGCGGACCATCAATTCGAGCTGCTCGACCTTTCCCTTGCCGAGGTACGTCGTCTGATCCGGCGACGTGCGTTTCTGCGTGAGCCGGCCGACGACCTCGGCCCCGGCCGATTCCACGAGGCCCGCCAACTCGTCGAGGTTATCGGGGCCAATTTGGCGATCCGGCAGCTCGACGCCGACCAGTATGGCCGACTCGCTTTGCACGCCCTGCTTGCGGTCGATTTCCTTCACTAGAAGTAGAGATTCCTATCGAGTTTGTATTTTCCGGGTCTTGGTCGATTGACCGGGGGTTGGGCGGCGGACGGCTCCTCCGCTGCCTGTTTCATTATACCTCCCTGTCAATAGCCGCGCGGACCGTATTTCGACGCCAAACCGCCGCCGCAGGTTCGCGCCGGGGCGGCCTCACCAGATGTATTCCAGGCCGGCGTGAAAGCCGTGATAGAATACGTCGCCCTGATCCTCGACGAACGGCACTCGCACCGGCCCCAGACTGTTATCCAAGGGGCCGGGATTATAGGGCGAACCCGTGTTGAAATTCTCTCCGGCCAGCACGATCGAATTGATGAACAACACCTCGTAGCCGGCCCGTAACGACCAGCTTGGCAGGATGTCGGCCACGACGTCGGCACTCGCTTCGGCGATGAAGGCGGGTTGGTTCTCGCGGAATCGCTCGAACAGCGTGGGCGGCGTCGTGTCTACGGGCGTGGTAACGATTCTGTTCTCCAGTGTGTAGTGGTTATTGTACAGGCCGACCTTACCCTCGGCGCCGACGCGCAGACCCTGGATCAGGCCAACCCAAATGTCGCCGCCGGCTTGAAAACCGGCCAGATGGTTGTCGGCATCCACGGTGTAATCGAGCGCCGCAAGCGGCAAACCCGGATCGAACGGATCGGAGAAAGGCACCGTTTCGCCGCCCAGACTGCTGAAGACGAACTCCTCATTCAAGCGCGTGTAGCGGAAGCCGGCCAACAGCGTGCCGGAAATCCGAGGTATCCAACCGACCCAGTACCGCCGATAGCTCAGCTCCGCGGTCTGCAAACTGGATTCAATGGATATGCGGTGTCGTACGGCCCGTTCGGTGAAGGGTCCTGGACCGCCCGGGTCCGTGACGTCGGGGAACGCCGTCTCGTCGCCGAAATTCGAGAATAGCGAATACAAATCGGGATCGGTCGGGTTGCTATCCGCGAGGAACGCCGAGTCTTCGAAGCTGTAAATCCCGGTGTAGCCGAACTCGAACACCGACAGCGGACAAATGTCGTAGCGGCCAATGATCCGGAAGCCCGGCTCAGAATCGTACTCCAGTTGGTTGCTGCTGAGCAGCGGCCGGTTGTCGGGTGGAGCCCCTGGGGGTACGCCCTCTCGCGAAAAAATAATTTCGCGGCCGAAGGTTTCGTCGCGCTCCAGGTAAACGGCCTCCGCACGGACGTCGAAATAGTGCGGGCCGCGCTGATCGACCAGCCAGCCTTCGGTGCCCACGTCATCCATCAGGTCGTATCCGTGGGGCGGACAGGTGCCGCCTTCGCCCATCGGGAACGGGCCGGTGAAGCCGCCGCGCATCGGGGGATAGCCGTGCGGATCGGCGAAACCGCTGGGGCCCGGCGTGGGGTTGCCGTAATGGTCCCGCGGCACCATCATGCGATGCCCGCTCGCCGGCGCCTGACCGAAGGCCGCAGCCGAAACTGCCGTAGTGATGGCTATCGCCGCGACGCGCACGAGACCCGTCAGCGATCGTTGAGGCGATCCAGTTCCCATCGATATCCCCCCTGAGAATCTTCCATTTCGGGTTGCGATCCGCCCGTCACGTGCAGTAGCTCAAAGTCGCACTCCGCCGTTCGCAATCGGCCTCTTCCCATTCCGGCCCAACGCTCGCGCAACGCATGCCGAGTGTGCATGCTATAACGCTCGGAAAAGACTATCGGACCGTTACCTGCGGCAAAGCCAGAGCTTTCGGCATATGCCGAAAGCTCTTCCTAAACCACCCGCTTTAGCGGCGGCAATGCGAGCATCGGCACCGGACGGGAAGCTCTTCCGGAGGGCAATGGCGCCGCCGGTCCATCGGATCTGCATTCGCCACGACGGTTGATCCAATTCGTTGGCGGATTTGGACTTCCAGCGAATCGGCGGACGGTGTGCGACGAGCTGTCACTTATCCAGCGGCCAGTAGCCTGCCGGTAGCTGTATAGCTGTAGGCGCCACGACTTTTTGACCGCTTTCCGCGGCTCGGCGCGTTTCTGCAACTTGGGGATAGCAAACAATTTGACCCTTATTCACCAGGCGACTAGGATAAGAAGATTGAATCAGCCGCAACGATAGCATCGAGCAAATCGAAAAGGCGGGAAGCTGGGGCTGATACGGAGAGTTCGAGGTTGCGGCCATTCGGGGTTCTATCGTCCGTGAGCTACCGGGCGCGCGTCGCAATCTTAGGTACTCATCCGAGGGGAACAGCATACACCTGTTGGCGTTAAGCCGAAGGTCGTCGATCGGAACCGACGCCTTCCTTGGGGCAGCTGCAGTTATTGCGAGAAGGGGAATCTTTCGTGAAGAGACG
>CAZHIV010000262.1:0-6113 GCA_964532675.1 uncultured Planctomycetaceae bacterium | reverse complement strand
GAAGGTACGTTCATGTTGGGCAAAAGTCTGGTGGAAAGCGGGCAATTCGACGAAGGCCAGCGGGTGCTGGACGAGCTGCTGGTAAAAACCACAATTCCCGACGACGAGCTGAAACTCGAGGCGAAACGCTTCCTCGCCGACACTTGTCTGCTCATGCCCAAGCCGAGGTTAGAGACGGCGTTGCGCCATTACACGGAGCTGCTCGCCAAGCCGGACCTCACAGGACTATCTCGGGCCGAAGTGCTAGCGCAACATGCCGAGTGCCTCGCGCGGCTGAAAAAGTTCGACGAAGCGCGCCAGAGCGCCGAGGCGATCCCGCCTGACGCCGCTCCCCTGGCCGCCGTGAAGCTGTTGCACGGCAAACTGCTGCTCGACGAAGTGGACGCGGCACTTAGCGAAGCGCCGACCACCGAGCGCAAGGGCGTGTTCGACGATTTCGCACCCAAGCTTATCGAAGCGATGCAGCTGCTGCAAGTAGCCGCCAAGCACGACTCGCAGAAGGCCGGCGTCACCCGCCAAGCAAGCTATCATCTGGGGCGGGCTTACGCGCTGCAAGGCGACCACCAGGCGGCGCTGAAACAACACGCCCGCACTCGCCAGCTCTACGGCGACAGCTTCGAGGGCCTGGCTTCCGCGCTGGCCGAAGCCGATTTGTTGCGGGGCAACGGCGATTTCGACGGTGCGTTGCTCGGCTACCGCCGCGTGTTGGAGTTGTTCGAATCCATACCGATCTATCGCAGCGTCGTATTGCCGCTAGCGGAGATCCGCGAGCGAATGATGAACGCCCTCAAGGATTTCATCGAACGGCAGCGATTTTCCGAGGCGCTAGCGCTCGTCGACCACTTCACGCCGCTGTTTTCGCGCACCGCGCACCTCGAGTTGCGCGGGGTCGCGCTCCAGCGCTGGGGCAAAACGCTCCTCAGCCAGGCAGCCGACCAAAGCCCGCAATCCAAGGCGCAGCGCACGGCCGGTCTGCGTAAGTTGCGTGCCGCCGGCGTTGCCTACGAGCAGCTCGCCGCGCTGCGATTCGCCTCGCGGTCGTATACGGCCGACCTTTGGAATGCCGCCGAGAATTACTTTGCTGGCCACGGCTTTACGAGCGCCATCCAGTTGTTGAACGAGTATCTCGACAACGAGCCGGAGGTGCGCAATGCGGAGGCCCTGCTGCGGTTGGGGCAGGCGCACCTGGCCGTTCGCGAAATTCCGAAGAGCATCGCGGTGTTCGAAGAGTGCATTGAGTTCCATCCGCTCGATAGCTCCACGTTTCAGGCACGCATCGATTGTGCAAAGGCCTACTGGCACCGAGGCGACACGAAACGGGCCGAGCAGCTGCTCCGCGAGAATCTCGTGGGCAGCACGCTCAAGCCGACGAGCCGCGAGTGGAAAGACTCGCTGTTCGAGCTGGGCATGCTGCTCCACGAAACGGGCGAGTACGAGCAAGCGATCATCACCCTCGAAGAGGCCATCGAGCGCTACCCGCAGGACGCCCAGCGGCTCACCGCGCAGTACGTCGTCGGCGAATCGTACCGGCGCTGGGCGCAGGTGCTGCTCGAGCGGGCCCGCGACGCCCGCACCGCCGGCGAGCGCGAAAAGAGCCTGCAATTCGCCCACGAGCGGCTGGACGTCGCCTTGAAGCACTTCGAGGAAGTGCAAGTCAGCATTACGCTCAAGACACATGACCTGCACAGCGATCCGTTGCAGGGGACGATGCTCCGCAATTGCTACATGCTGGAGGGCACGGTGCTGTTCGACCTGGGCCGCTTCAAGGATGCAATCGAAGCGTACTCGAACGTCGCGTCGCTGTACCCCGACAATCCATTCGTCCTGGAGACCTTTGTGCAAATTGCCAATTGCTGGCGGCGACTCGGGCAGGACGCCAAGGCACGCGGCGCGATTCACCAGGCGCAGATCGTGCTTCAGGGCCTGGCGCCAGACGCCGATTTCGCCAGCGCTACCGCGCTGAATCGAGAAGAATGGGGAATGCTCCTGGCGGATATGAGCAAGTGGTGAACACCTAAAGCGACAATAGCAACGTTGGTACATGATGCACTTAAGTAGCCGCGACCCCAACGGGTCGCCGGCCGCGGTAGAGCTCAACTACCCGGCGACCCGTCGGGGTCGCGGCTATACACAACGGCTACAGCAAAATGGAATCCACGCAACAACTGGCCGAGCTGGTCCGCCGCAAGCATCAGGTGCTGACGCAGCTTCGCGACGTGGGCCGACGGCAAACGGACCTGGCCAGCGGCGGCGACATTGCTTCGCTGTTGAACCTGCTGGCCGCGAAGCAAGAGCTGATTGCCGCGCTGCAACACTTGGAGCGCGACCTGACCCCGTACTACGCCGAAGACCCGGAGCGGCGCGTGTGGAGCTCGCCGCAGGCGCGCGCCGCCTGCGCCCAGCAAGTGACCGAGTGCAACGCAATGCTCGAGGAAATCGTTCGGTTGGAAAAGCTTGGCGCGGAGAAGATCACCGTCCGCCGCAACGAAGTCGCGGAGCAACTGCAGCAGGTCCACTCGGCAGCCCAGGTCCGCGGCGCTTACGAGGCACATCGCATCAATCGCGCATCATGAGCGAATCGCACCAGAACAATTCGACGACGATGGCCGCGATCGGTCGCCACGCCGCGGTCGCGGGCGCCCTGGCCGGCGAGATGGCACTGCCGTCCGGCGCGGAAGTCGACCTGGAAACGGTCCTCGACGCCTGGCACACGGCGACGCTGCGGCTGGAGCGCACGCACGAGACGCTGTGCGGCGAAGTCGCCCGGCTGACCAAGGAGCTAGAAATCAAGAACCGCGAGCTGGCACGCAAGAACCGGCTCGCCGACCTGGGCCAGATGGCCTCCCACGTCGCCCACGAGGTGCGCAACAACCTCGTGCCCGTTTCACTGTACATGAGCTTGTTACGACGGAGGTTGTCCGATGATTCGGGCAGCCAGGATATTTTGGCCAAGATCGAGGCAGGGTTCACCGCCCTGGATGCCACCGTGAACGATCTATTGAGTTTTACCGCCCACCGTCAGCCGCAATGGCAGGCCTTTGTCGTCGGCGACTTGGTCCATGAAGTCTGCGAGTCGCTCAAGCCCCAGCTCGAAGCGCAGTTGATCGACGTCGACATCGACGTGCCGCCGAACACGCTGCTGACGGCCGATCGGGAGATGTTCCGCCGCGCCGTGCTGAATCTCGTGCTCAACGCGATCGACGCGATGCCCGGCGGCGGCACGCTGGTCATTACGTCGTACGACAGCGCCCGCGGCTTCGAGCTGGAAGTGGCCGACAGCGGTCCCGGGCTTTCCGATGAAGTCCAGCGCCGCGCGTTCGAGCCGTTCTACAGCACCAAGCAGAACGGCACCGGGCTGGGCCTGGCGATCGTTTACCACGTGGCCGAGGCGCACGGCGGCACCGTCACGGCAATGAACTGCCCCGAGGGCGGTGCCGCGTTCACCATCAAGCTTCCTCGTCGCTCGATGCGAGCCGCCGCATGAACCACAGATCGACAACGCACGAAAGATTCCGCGTGCTCGTGGTGGATGACCACGCCCGGGCGCGCGACGCCGTGGCCGACGTGCTGCGCCAAGCCGACTACGATGTCGTCACCTGCGCCAGCGCGATGGAAGCGCTCGCGCGGCTCGGCGCTCAACCGGTCGACGTGGTCGTCACCGACCTGCAGATGCCGGGCATGGACGGGCTGGAGTTCATCCGCGAAATCGAACGCCGCAGGCTCGACGTGCAGGTGCTCATGATCACGGCGCACGCCTCGGTGTCGTCGGCGGTCGAGGCGATGCGGCTCGGCGCCATCGATTACATCGAAAAGCCGTTCGACGCGCAGGCGCTGGAGCGATCCGTCGCGCAGGCTTGCGACCGGCGCCGGTTGTATCACCAAGGGGCGAGGAGCGAGGAGCGAGGAGCGAGTTCCGCGGCAGAAAGCAACACCAATTGCGACCCGCTCCTCGATCCTCGATCCTCGCTCCTCATCGGCAGCAGCCCGGCCATGAAGGAGCTGCGGCAGCGGATCGCGCAGGTGGCGGTCACCGACGAGACGGTTCTCATTTGCGGTGAGAGCGGAACGGGCAAGGAGCTCGTCGCCCAGTCGATCCACGCGCTGAGCCGGCGCGCCGAAGGGCCGCTGGTGAGCCTCAACTGCCCGGCGCTCTCGGCACAGCTGACCGAAAGCGAGCTATTCGGACACAAGCGAGGGGCGTTCACCGGGGCCGAAGCCGACCGCACGGGCCGATTCGAACTGGCCGATGGCGGCTCGATTCTGCTCGACGAAGTTACCGAGATCGATCTTAATCTGCAGTCGAAGCTGCTCCGCGTGCTGCAGGAGCGCACGTTCGAGCGGGTCGGGTCGAGCGAGGCCGCGTCGGTCGACGTCCGCGTCATCGCGACGACGAACCGCGACGTGGCGGCCGAGATTGCCGCGGGGCGGTTTCGCGAGGACTTGTATTATCGGCTGGCGGTCGTGCCGATCCACGTTCCGCCCTTGCGGGCGCGGTCGGGCGACGTGCTGGAGCTGGCCGATCATTTCCTCGCCCACGCGTCGCAGCGGCTCGAGCGCGGCCCATTCGAGCTCGACGCCGACGCCCGCGATTTGCTCGCCCATTACCACTGGCCCGGCAACGTGCGCGAGCTGCAGAACATCGTCACCCGCGCGTGCGTGCTCAATCAAGGAGAACCCATCGGGGCGGGCGAGCTGCGGCCGTGGCTGCAATCCGATGCTCAGAATGAATCCGTGATGGCGATAGCCGAGCAGCAGTCCGAGCGGCTGCCCGTCGGTTTGACGCTGGACGAAGTGGAACGGCAAATGATCGTCGCGACGCTGGAACGGTTCGGCGGGCATCGCGGCAAAGCGGCCGACGCGCTCGGCATCGGGCTGCGGACGCTCAGTGGGAAGCTGCGGGCTTACGGCTACGCGCCGCGGGAAAAGGACTTTGCCAGGAGCTGTTGATCGGTAAAAGCTGCCGCTGGCGATCGGCAGGAATTGCCGATCGCCGGCGCCGCAGTTTGAAGGTGTACGTGGTGCGGAAGATGTGCCGCCCGTTTGGCCGCGGCATGGAGGTTGCAATGCTTTCGTCGTTGTTCCAATCGTCGACGCTCCCGGTGCTGGAGCAGGTCGTGAAATTCACCGAAGCGCGGCACGGCGTGCTGGCCGGCAACATCGCCAACCTCGATACGCCCGGCTACCCAACCCGCGACCTGTCGCCGGCGCTATTTCAGGTACGACTTCAGGAGGCCATCGAAACCCGGCGCCAACCGGCGAGAACCGATTACGACTCCGACCCATTCGGCCCAACGCGGCCGTACTCGGCCAACCGACGCGAGGACCGGCATTTCGCGGCGTTGCAGAAGGTGGAAGCATCGATGAACAGCATCCTGCGGCACGACGAAGGCGACGTCAACATGGAAGGGCAAATCAGCGAGATGGTGAAGAATCAACAACAGCACAACCTGGCGATCAACATCATGAGCGCCCAGTTCCGTTTGCTGAAGGCGGCAATCACCGAACGCGTCGCGTAATACGGACCACAATTGAACGACTTAGACAGGATTAACAGGATCAACAGGATGTACATCGCTATCCCGTCGATCCTGTAAATCCCGTCGAAAACATTCAGGAATTGCCATGTTTTCAAGCCTCGATGTTAGTACTAGCGGCCTAGTGGCCCAGCGTGCGCGGCTGAACGCGATTTCGTCGAACATCGCCAATATGTCGACGACGCGCAACGAGCTGGGCGAGACCGAGCCGTATCAGCCGCGGTACGTTACGTTTCAGACCGATACGGCGATCACCACGGCGGGCGGCGGGGCGGGCGTGAGGATCGGCAGCGTCGAGCATTCCGACGCGCCGCCCAAGATGAAATACGAACCGGGCCATCCCGACGCCGACGAGCGCGGCTTCGTACGCTACCCGGCCGTCGACATGACCATGGAATTCGTCGACGCCCTCGAAGCCACGCGGGCCTACGAAGCCAATATCGGCGTGATCGAAGTCACCAAGAACATGAGCGAACAGACGTTGCGGATCATCGCCTGACGGCGGTGAGTACGTGAGTAAGTGAGCAGGTGAGTATGTCCATGAGTGCCATCAACAATATTTCCATCGGCCAGAACATG
>CAZHIV010000261.1:0-4140 GCA_964532675.1 uncultured Planctomycetaceae bacterium | reverse complement strand
ACCGGCTCGCCGCGCAGCGCGGCGGCCGCCTGGTGGAACAGCCACGGTTTGGACAACGAAGCGCGGGCAATCATCACGCCGTCAATGTCATAGCGCCGAAACGCGTCAACCACCTTTTCCGGGGAATCGAGATCGCCGTTGCCGATGAGGGGAATCCCCTTCAGGTAGGGCTTGATCGCGCCGATGCGGTCCCAGTCGGCCGAACCGCAAAACATGTCGGCCGCCGTCCGGCCGTGTACCGTCAGCGCCGCGGCGCCGGCCCCTTCGACAACTTGGGCCACATCGATCGCGTTGATCCGATCTCGGGTGCAGCCGAGCCGGATCTTCGCCGTGACCGGGGTCGGCGCGCAGGCCGCCACGACCTGCTCAATGATCGCGCCCATCCGCTCCGGCTCGCGCAATAAATAGGACCCGCTGTGCGCCTTCTGCACGACATCGCGCACTGGGCAGCCGAAGTTAATGTCCACGACGCTGACGCCGTATTCGTGCGCCAGCCGCGCGCCGACTTTAGCGAGCGTCGGCGGGTCGTTGTCCCAGATTTGCACCGCGAGTGGCCGTGGTTCCTCCTTCACGCCCCACAACCGGTCTGGATGCTCGGCCTCCTGCTCCGCCAGCCACACGAACCCCTTGGCGTTCACCATCTCGGTGGCCAGGAGCCCCGCGCCGCCCAGCTCGCGCACAATCTGTCGAAACGCATAATTCGTGTAGCCCGCCATCGGCGCTTGCAGGATGGGCGGATCGATCGTCAGCGGACCGATCCGGAGCGGACCGACGGTGGGAACGCCCAGCGAATCGACGGCCGGCGGGTGCCGGGAGACTTTCGATAAACATCGGGTTGCGGCAAGTGGACCCATACTACGCATTATGGCGGCGAGCCGCGTCTTGCGCCAAACGCGGCAGCCCAAATCATTCCGGCGGTGAAACAAGGAGCGACCGCTCGCGAGGGGGGCGTTCCGGTGCTTCGCCGGAGGCTGGCTGGATGGCCTCGTCGCGCTGGCCGGGGAGCGTGCGGTTGCCGGCCGGCTCCCATCCTTCGGCGTCGGCAAAGGTGCGGGGAGGCGTTTCCGCGCTGTTCGACTGCCGGCCGGTCGCCGAACCCGGCCGCGTGGCTGTGGACGTGCTCTCTGACTTGATCAGCATGCCGATCAACCGCTCCGCGCCGATCTCGCCGGGCGAGGCCAGCTCGGTGTAGCGTGCGATGCGGCGGTTGTAATCGCGAGCGATTTGTACGAACGCCCGGCGATTGAGGGCGAGAAACTCCAGTGCACGCAGCGCGCCGACTCCATCGGATGATGCGCTGCGGGCCAGGGTGCCGAGCCCTTCCTCGGCCCGCGTGACGGCTGCCGCGGCATCCTTGAGCTCCGCATACCGCAGCGGCAACAGCTCCGCCAGCTCCGCCGCTTCCGGCGACGACTGGCCGGCGAAAATCTCCTGATACCGGCTGTGGTAACTGCCGCAATGCGGCATGTCGGCCGGCAGCGGCAGGCTGCCGATGCGGACCCACGCGGCCAGCCGCAACTGCGCGGCACGCGCCGCCCGCAACGACGTATCCATGCGCACGGCCAGTTCCGACTCCGCCTGCTGCCAGGCCGTGCCGCCGGCGGGCGCTGCCGATCGCAGCGCGCGCAGCTCCTCGCGTTCCCGCAGGCCGAGGTAGTAATCGGCAACGCTGGAACACAGGTCCCAATACGCTTCGATCCGCTCCTGCTGCTCCAGGCGCGACGGGGCGCTCGACACGACTTCGATCAACGACACGGGCTGGCCGGATAGCTGCGAGTCGCGCGGCGGCGCCAGCATGGATCGCATCATCGCCGTGGGCTTCACGCCCCTCGGCCGCTCTCCGGCAATCGCCTGACCCGGCGGTGAGCTGGATGGACTCTGAAAACCGTCAAACGGCGGCGGCGAGCTGCCGGCCGGCGGCGGCGAGATCGAATTGCCGAACGGAAGCGTACGCGGCGGGCTTGTGCCCGGTTGATTCTGGCTCGAGTACGGGTCGCGCCCTTCGTTCGCCGCATCGGAGCCGGAGGACTCCGCCCGGCCGCGGGGCGGCGCTTCCGTCAGCGGCACGACCCCCGTCGCGGAACGATTGTCGCGTTGCCGCGACGTCCCGCCCTGCTGGCCATTGGAGTAGCGGTCGTTGGCGGCACCGACCTGGATCGCCAGCAGCAAGCCAATCAGCAACGCGGTAACAGTCATCGCGGCCTCCGTGCAGAAAAGAAATGAGCCCGTCGCCACAGGCAAATCAACGAACAATTCTCTCGCGCCTCTTTCTCGTTCCTCGTTCCTCGCTCCGCTAGTCCAGCTCCTCCAGCCACACCCGAAGCTCGTTTTCGTATTCGCTGGCCAGGTCGCCGCGCACGAGTGTGCGCTGGAACTCGGCCAGGCCTTCGCTGCCCGTGTCGGCCTGCTCGGCGGTCGCGTAGCGCAGCATCGGGTCGGGCGAGGTGAGCCGGCGGCAGATGGTCATCAGCAGCTCGCTATGCGTCACTTCCGGCGGCAGCACTTTGTGCAGCCGCTGCGGCAGCGTGCGCTTGGCCTCGAGCAAGTTCGAAAACTCGCGGATGCCGGCGAACAGCGGCCGACCGGCGAGCAGCTCGACCAGCACGTAGCCCGCGCTCGCCAGGTCGGAGCGCGGCGTCACCTCTTCGCGGTCGAGCACCTCCGGCGCGGCGTACTGCGGCGTGCACGTTTTCTCGTGCGGCATGTTATTGAGATCCATGGCCGAGCCGATGTCGATGATCTTCGCGTTGCCGGTCCGCTTGACCATGATGTTGGAAGGCTTGATGTCGCCGTGGACGATCTCCTCGCGGTGCAGCGAGGCCAGCGCCCCCAGGCACTCGCGGACGATCGACACCGCCATGCCGGGCTTGAGCCGGGTGCGGCCGTGCCCCGCCGTGGCGACCACGCGGTTGATGTAGTCCCACCGCTTGTTTCCCACCCGCCCCTTGGCCCGCTCGAGCATCTCTGGCGCGAGCAGCGAATCGAGGTCGTAGCCGTCGACCCATTCCATTTCCAGCACGCGGATGCGGCTTCGCTCGATGAAGTTCTGCACGTCGAGCAGGTTGTCGTGTTGAATGAGGGCCACGCGGGAGCTGACCTGGGCCATCCGCTCCATGGCGTCGAGGTAGGTCCGCTCGTCGGGAAAGCTCTCGGGCGAAAAGAACTTCAGCGCCACGGGCAGCGTGAAGTGGTCGGCCCCGCGGCGCTCGCTCAGGTAAACGATCCCCTGCCCGCCCTTGCCAAGCTGCCGCTTGAGCCGCAGGTGCTCGGTCCAGCCCAATTTGGGCTTCTGGACCAGGTCCAAGTAATGCTTGAACAGCTCGTTGACCCGGCCCTCGGCCCGATTGCCGCCATGCGTGATCGTCCGCGTCTCCCGCAGCAGCGTCGTGGTCATGCTCATGTGGTGCCTCGTGAGGGGGTGGCCGGGCCGTCCGCGTCCCGAACCGTGATTTTACGGCGAAACGAGGGAGCGCGTACAGCGAGACTCGCCAGTTTCGTCGCGGACGCGGGAAAAAACGCCTTGTTTTTCGGAAGATGTCGCATGGTCGTCGTGAAAGTGGCTTGTTTTTCCGAAGATGACAGGGGTCGGCTGAAAAGGCCTTGTTTTTCCGAAGACGTCACGGTGCGCGGGGGGTCGAGGGTTGGGGGTTGAGAGTTGAGGGCTGAGGGCTTCATTGACAAAGATCGCGTGCACGAGGGCACCCGCGAACATAGCAGATCGGCCGGGCAATTTCAGCAACGATTTTTGGCCACCGTGCTAACGCGGGGCCAGGCCAACGAACACCACCGGCCGTAACCGGATGGCCACGCTTGAGTGTACGATCGCAACGGATTCGCCGCTGTGTTCTTTACCGCAACGCGGTTACATACCGTAGCCCAGGGTTGGCCGCGCAGCGGCCTACCCTGGGTGGCGGCCCCGCGAATTGGCTTACGCTGAAAGCGTTACACAACAGGCCGCCGCCAAGCGTCGTTGTGTAACGCCTTCGGCGTAAACGATGGCTTCTTGATCCTGTCCCAGGGTGCGCCGCTTCGCGGCGACCGACCCTTGTATGTCTTCATTACCAAACAGTGTTATCTTGGAACAGGCTGGGAGCGAAGTTTTGTGCGGGGCTGCGCAGCCCCGCACAAAAAATAAGCTTC
>CAZHIV010000260.1:0-6951 GCA_964532675.1 uncultured Planctomycetaceae bacterium | reverse complement strand
GCCCCGGAGTCGGAGCAATCAGCAAAACTGGTATCGTCGGCGCAATCGGCAAACTTTGACGATTCTGCCGCCTTTGACTTGCGAGCGTAGAATCCGCGGAGCTAGCGATGCCGGCAAGAGTGCCGCGAAGAGGGGACGCCGTGCAGCGCCCGAGCGTCAATGAGCCCTGCCATCTATACGACCTTTGCACAAAAATTTCAGTGTGGGAGGCGTCTCCGACGCCGATTTCGCGCTGATCGCACGAAACGTTGAACGATGGAATCCGCAATCGCGGTCAGAGACCGCTCCCACACGAGCATTTGGTGCACAGCCCATCTACACGTGCATGCCAGCAAAGTCGGTCACGTCCTGGATGCTATCTAGCTGGCCCAGCTGCGCCACGCGCTCGGCCAGACTGCCGGCCGCGATGAAACGATCGAACTCGATGAGCACGGCCCGTTCGACGACCCGCCCATACCACGCCAGCACTTCCGGCGGCAATCCGCCGCACGTTTCGGCCGTGAGCTCGACGGTCAAATCGGCGCCGTCCGCCTTGCAGTCGCTGTGGTCGGTCATCACCGTGCCGTCGAACGAAAAGCGGAGCATGCCCTCGATGTCGGAATTGGCCAGGCGGTAGACGCAGCGGGAGTTGTAGAGAAAGTAGGCGTTGAGCGTGCCGTGCGTGTCGATCGCTTTTTGCAGTCGTTCGCAGCGGGCCCGATAGGCAGGCGACGCATCGAGCGGCACATCCACGCGGCCAACGGATCGGAGTGGCAGACAGTCGAACGCGATGTCGACGTGCGGGCCCAACTATTCACCTCCACGCTGCTGCCGATTCCATGCCACGCTGAGCCAGCCGTCCTGGCTCGTGAAGTCGGTCATATCGAGCGGCCCCGCGTCGGCTAAGGCGCCGCCGGGCTCCAGCGCAGCGAATTCAATGGTCCGCGGGAAGCCACGTCCCTGCGCCGAACGGGCATTCAGCTCCTCCTCGAGATTGCGCCGTTCGGCGACCTGTCGGCTGGACAGGCTGCCGCGAAAATTGGCCGGCAGCATCTCGAGGTCGCGCTCGCGGCGGAGGATGATGCCGCCGTCCACGAGCTCCGGCGTGTAAATGCCCGTGACGTCCCAGTTGGTGAACGACTGGTCGCCGGACGTCAGCCGCGCGATGTGGACGGTGATTTCCACTTCGCCGTCGGCGAAGTTGACCGTCAGCGGACGGCCCTCGCGGAACCGCAGCGAATAAGGCTTGAACGGCTTGTCGTCGGCGTCTGCCGATTCATCGACCTCCGTTTCGCGCGCTTCCCAGGCATCCTTCATCCAATCGGGCATTTTGACGTCGAACTGCAAGTCTTGCCCCGGCTCGGTTTCGCTGGCAGTCGCGCCGCTCAAGAGCGTGGCCGAATAGTTGTTCACCGCCGATTCGTGCAGCCGCATGGTCATGTCCTGGTCGGCCGACGCCTCCGGAGGGGCAGCCGGCGCACCGAGCTGGCTGCGGTTGGCCTGCGTGACCTCCAGGCCCAGCGAGTCCTTGCCGGAATGGAAGCGGATGTGCTCGGGCATCTCCCCGCGGCGCTCGAGCGGGCGACGGTACTCGTCTTCGTAGCGCTTGCGGGCCTGGCGGACCTCGTCGTTCAACTCGTCGTCGAAGCGTCGTTCGATACGGTCCTCGGCGTGGTCGGAAGCGATGGCTTCGGCGCGGTGCTTGTTCTCGCTGGCGCGGCTCCAACCGATGTTCGAGACGATCCGGCTGCCCAAGCCGCCTCCCTGCTTGGCGACCGAGTGGAGATGCGTGTCGGTATTCGCGCGGGCGCGGGCGGAGCGGGCGACGAACGCCTTGTCGCTAAGCTCGACCCGCTTCGTTGCGCTGAAGTCGGTCTGGCTCGTGCTGCGGATTACTGCCGGGCCGTTGGTTCCGCGATTGCGAGAGTGCGTGCGGCCTTTGGAGACAAATTCCAGCACCGCCTTGTCGTCGGACGGGATGGTGGCGACGCCGACTTCGCCTTTGCTGTGGGCATCGCTGCGGATGCTCGTTCCCAGAATGCAGTCGGTAACCCACTCCTGGCGATCGATGGGCTCAACCGCGGCCGCGACCAACGACGTCGCGACTTCGACGTAGGCGTTGGGCCGGGCAAACTCGCGGCGGACGGCGCGCACCAGCTCGGCGGATTGGCCGATGCCGCCCAGGAAACCAAGCCGGCTGCCGATCTCCGCGCCGGTGGCCGCGGAGGGCTCGCCCTGATACTCGTCGAGCTGTGTTTGCAGTCGTTCGAGCTGGCCGCGATAGTATTGCTCCTGATCCGATTGCTGCGCGAGTTGCAGCAATTGGTTGTAGCGCTGCAAGGCGTCGGATACGCGGCGAAACTTCCGGTGCTCCAGCCCGTTCTCGTCGCGGTTCAGCTGCCGGTAGGTGGCGGCCAGCGGACCCGGCTCCGGCGGACCCTCGGCGTCGAGCGCTTCTTCCAGCTCGGCCCATTTCAGGTATCGAAGCCAGCGCTCGCCGTTTCGAGTCGACGGGCGGACGAACCGCTCCAGGGCGTTCGTGCTTTCAATCAACTCGGCGCGGGCATCCGCCAGGTCCTCGTCGGTGACCGGCCGGAAGTCGTCGCTGGCCTGGCTGAAGAGTGTGGTTAGATCCCGATCCTGGGCACACAAGGAAGTGGCAGTCGCGACCACCGCGGCCACCGCGACGACGGCAACCATCAGCCGGCGACCAAACGACAGGCGGTAACAGGAGAGGGAGCGGAGTCTACAGAAGCTGCGCATCGCGGGGTCCTTTCCATCAATGGCGTAGGATCGAGCAATTCAAGGCGCTGCGGCGGATAGCAAACGCAAATGGGGCATGCCCGCAGAGGTTGACCAAATCTACGCCTCCTACCGGTCCCTGTCTACCCACATCTCCTGTTTGCCCGGCTTTGCACAAAAAGTGGCAGTAGGTCCAGTCTGCCGGAAGGGACCTCCGCGATTGTCCGAGATTCGCGCGCTCACAAGGTCCCGCTCGGCAAGCGGGACCTACCTTTTGTGCAAAGCCTGTTTGCCCACGTCGAATTGCCGTGTCTGCCGGAGACCTGCGTCTATTTGCCCTCCCGGAGCATCTGGAAATACTGCTCCGCGTGTTGGCGGCGGCTTTTGGGGAGTCGCTCGCTGGTGAGCGGGTCGGCCGGCTCGGCGCTGAGCGTGGCCATTTCCTCCTTGATGCTCTGCTCGACCTCGCCCTTGATATTCGGGCCTTCGACCATGCCGCCGAACACGGCGGCGCCTTGGCGCGGCTTCTGGCGGACGCGCGTGTCGCGAAGATTCGTGTCGTTTTTCTCATCGGGGCGAGGACCGATGCCGCGGCCAAGGCCCATTCCCATGCCCGGTTTGCCTTCGAGGTTGTTGCCGAGGCCCATGTTGGCCATGCCGCCTTGGCAGGCCTCGCAGCCGCCGCCCTGGCATTCGGCGCAGGCCATCGCGTCCTTGGCCATTTCGAGCTGGTCCATGGCGGCGTCGAGCATCTCCAGCTCGTTCATGTCCTGCTGCATCTGGTCGAGCTGTTGGGCAAGCTGGGCCATGGCGTCGGCCGCCTGTTGGCCGTCGCCCTGCTCGAGTCCCTGTTGAATCTGGCCCATTTGCTGGGCCAGTTGTTGCAGCTTGTTCATTTGCGGCTGCTGCTGTTGGAGCTTGTCGAGTTTCTCTTGCAGCTCGCCGGCCTTGGCGAGGTTGCCCTGCTCCTTTAGTTTTTCGATTTGCTTCTGCAGCTCTTCCTTGGCTTGCTCGTGGGCCTGGGCGGCGGCTTCGAGCTTCTCTTTCATCTGCTGCAGTTGCTCGGCGAGCTGCTGCTTCTCCCCATCGCTGAGGTTGCCTTCGCGCAAGTCCTTGGCAAGCTTTTCAACTTCCTCGAGGGCTTTCTTCCAATCGCCCTGCTTCATGGCTTGCGCGGCTTTCTCGGCCGGGCCGGCGCCGAGGTTCTTCATGTTCTGGAACTGCTCGCGCAGACCGTTCTTGCCGCCGAGCTGCTGCCGCCGCTCTTCGAGCTGCTTGGCCAGGTCGTTGAGCTTGACGGCCGCCTTGGTGCGGTCAATGTTTTCCTTCTCCGTAAGCTCGCGGGTGCCTTGTTCGATTTCCTTAAACAGGCCTTCGGCCTCCTCAAGCCCCTTTTCGCGAGCCTCTTTTCTCCGCTCTTCAATCTTCTTGCGAAGCGACTCGGCGGATTGCTTAACCTGCTTCTCGATGTTGGCGGGCGTATTGGGATCGATGCTGCTCTCGGCCCGGCGGTCGACGAACGTCACCAGCACGAACACCAGAGCGGCGGGCACCAGCGGCCACCACGCGCGCCGATCGAGGTGCAGGCGGAACTTCTCGTCGACTTCGATCCGGCTCACCGCCCGCAGCGCGTCGTTGACCACGGCGCGGCCGACTTCGCTCGACTGATCTTCGTCGCTGAGCGAGAGGCTGCTGGCCACCCGCTCGCGGAGCTCGAAGCGGCGGTCGATTTCGATGGCGGCGTCGAGCGCCGTGCGGCGGGAGACGGCGGTCCAAGTCGCCGCTGCCACAAATGCCGCGCCCAAGGCGCCGAGAAACCACGTCATGTCCCAGTTGGCCGGCAGTGCGGCGAGCGTCATGACCCGCGGCACGGCCACGGCGATCGCGGCGATGATCAGGCCACCCAGCAGGCACCACACGAGCCTGTGCGAGAACTGCTCGAACACCAAACGCCGCCGGGCCCGGGCGACTTGCTGGCGAAGCTGGTCCATGACTGAAGCCCCGGGGCGAGGTAGAGGTTTCGATGGCGTTACGATTATACCGCCGTCGCTGTGGCGGGTCACGCAGGAGGAGGCAGGAGGCAGGATGCGGGATTCAGGGTGCAGGAGTTGCCTTGCCCTCTCCCCCGCATCCTGCCTCCTGCATCCTCGAAGCTTCGATATAATACAATATACGATCATGCCTTCCGGAACATCGCCACCCGACGCCGCCGAGCCGCTGCCGACACCCGCCGAGCGGCCGGAAGCGGACGTCGTGATTTACGACGGGCATTGCCGGATTTGCACGAGCCAGGTCCGCAAGCTGCCGTGGTGGGATTGTCAGGGAAAGCTTTCTTACCTGTCGCTGCACGACCCGGAAGTGGCCCGCCGCTGGCCGGAGCTCGCGCACGAGCGGCTGATGCAGGAGATGGTGATCGTGGATCGCCACGGCAACCGCCATTGGGGCGCGGAGGCGATTCGCTACTTGTCGCGCCGACTGCGTCGGCTGTGGTGGGCCTCGCCGCTGTTGCACGTTCCCGGGAGCATGTACTTGTGGCGGCCGCTGTACCGCTGGGTGGCCCGCAACCGCTACCGCCTCAGCGGCGGACCGGCATGCGAGGATGGCACCTGCGAGCTGCACCGGTAATGGCCAAGAACACGTGCGATATGGATGCGCATGGCGATTCGGTTTCATCTTGACGACAGCAGTTTCGCTAAATCGTCGCGGGTCAGTTCACAATCGCGGAGGATTTTCAGCAGTAGTCCGGGGCCAATCGTTTCACCTCGATGGACCGGGACTACAGTTGTGCGGCCGTCTTCGTGCTCCAGAAAGTGATGGCTGCCGCGGATGCGAGTGACTACGAAACCAGCTTTCCTCAGCGCTGCGATCAGTTTCTGCCCGCTGATACTCGGAAGCCGCGCCATGCTCAAACCAGTATTCGCTGGATGCCGATGAACTGCGGCACGCGGTCCGGTTCCCCCTGCGCTTCGAGACAAAGCTGCACCGCCTCGCGCACGCGCTCCATGAGCTTGTCGAGAGATTTGGCCTGTGTGTGACAGCCGCGTAGTTCCGGCACCGTCGCCACATAGTAGCCGTCGACATCGCGCTCGATGATCACATTGAACTCGCGCTTGGCAGCCGTGCTATTGCGTGACGTAGTTGCCATCCAATTACCCTTCGGCGGTTTCCATTTCGGAGGCGTCGATGTCCTTGGCCGGCTTGGAGGGGGCGGCGCTGGCGCGGCGCTTGCCGTCGGCGTCGGTGCCGGGGACGATCATCGGGCTGGAGGAGGTTGCCTCAATGATTTGCTTGAGCTCGGCGGCGTCGATGACTTCCTGCGTGATGAGCTTCTGGCTGACCGCCTCCAGCGAGGCGCGGCGGCTTTCCAGGATGTGCCGCGTGCGCTGCAGGCCTTCGTCGAGGATCCGCTTGACCTCCTGATCGATCTCGCGGGCCGTCTGCTCGCTGTGGTGCTGCGAGCGGGGCGCTTCGCCCCCGGATACGAGGAAGGGGCTGCGGTTGGAGTCGCGGAAGTTGATGCGGCCCAGCCGGCTCATGCCGAAATCCATGACCATGCTGCGGGCGATCTCGGTGGCCCGCTCGAGGTCGTTCTGCGCGCCGCTGGAGATGTCGTTGAAGATCATCTCCTCGGCGACGGTGCCGGCGAGCAGCACCTGGATGCGGCTTTCCAGCTCGCTTTGCGTCATGAGGAAACGGTCCTGCTCGGGCCGCTGCATCGTGTATCCCAGCGCGGCCAGGCCGCGCGGAATGATGGAAACCTTGTGGACCGGATCGGTGTTGGGCAGCGACGAGGCGACCAGGGCGTGGCCGGCCTCGTGGTACGCGACGCGAAGCTTCTCCTCCTCCTGCATGATGCGGCTTTTCTTTTCCAGGCCGGCGCTGGAGCGTTCGACGGCCTCGTTGAAATCGGCCATCGTGACGAGGCTGCGGCCCTTGCGGGCGGCCAGCAGCGCCGCCTCGTTGACCATGTTGGCCAGATCCGCGCCGACGAAGCCGCTGGTGATCGCGGCCAGCGCTTTGACGTCGACGTCCGTGTCGACCTTGATGTTCTCCAGGTGGACCTCGATGATCTCCTCGCGGCCGGCCACATCGGGCCGATCGACCAGCACGTGGCGGTCGAAACGCCCGGGGCGCAGGAGGGCGGCGTCGAGCGTCTCGGGACGGTTGGTGGCGCCCATCACGATGACGCCGCTGTTGGAGTTGAAGCCGTCCATCTCGACCAACAGGGCG
>CAZHIV010000259.1:0-8504 GCA_964532675.1 uncultured Planctomycetaceae bacterium | reverse complement strand
ACCTTTGGGACAAGGAGGGCCAGCGGACCGAGGTTGTCACTTCGGGGCAGCGTTATTTGCTGTCGACGATGCTCGGCGTGACGTACGGGCGCGGCAACACGCTGCCGGAAATCCTCTCCTATTTGGGACGTTCGGCGGCCGCCGACGGAACGAAACCCCGCGGCACGATCTATTTTCTGGCGAATGGCGGCACGCGCAGCAAGCCGCGCGATCAATGCTACGAATCCATCGCCACCCAGATACAGCGGCTCGGCATTCGGGCCACTGTCCAACAGGGGACGATTCCGCGCAATGCGAGGGATGTAATGGGCCTGATGGCGGGTGTGGCGTCGTTCGACTGGCCGGCCGCGGGCAGCTCCATCCTACCGGGCGCGATTTGCGAGCACCTTACCAGCTACGGCGGCGTCTTGAAGGCGGACGGCTCCCAGACGCCGCTGACGGAGTTCCTCCGATACGGGGCCGCCGGCTCGAGCGGCACGGTCAAAGAGCCGCGGGCCATCCAAGCCAAGTTCCCGCTGCCCTCGCTTCACCTGCATTACGCGCGAGGCTGCTCGCTGGCCGAGGCGTTTTACCAATCGGTAAGCGGCCCTTACCAATTGCTGATTGTCGGCGACCCGCTCTGTCAGCCCTGGGCCTCATTCCCCCGCGTCGCGGCCGGTTCGGTCGAGCCGGGACAAGAGGCCAGCGGCGTGCTTGCGATCACGCCGACCGGCGCGGGCGGACGAGGATTGACGATCGGCGCCTTCGACCTGTTTGTGGATGGCCGGCTCGCCGCACGCAGCCGCCCCGGTCAAACCATCTCGCTGAATACGCCGCAACTTGCCGACGGCTACCACGAGCTGCGGCTGGTGGCTATCGATTCGGGGGCGATCGAGACGCAAGGCCGGCGCATCGTGCCGATCACAGTCAACAACCACGAAGCATCGCTGGATCTTACGGTCCAGCCGCAGGCGGTCGTCGGCGTGGGGGGCAAACTGTCGGTGTCGGTGCGGCAGGCCGGCGCCACGGCGATTTCAATTCGGCAGAACAGTCGGGAGGTTGCCCGCGTACAAGGCGAAGCGGGCGAGGCGGAGATTGCGGCCGCGACACTGGGTCGGGGTCCGACGACGCTCCAAGCTTTCAGCGAAGGCGAAGCAGAAGCGATTTCGCCGCCCGTGCGGATCCAGATTGAATGAGCCCGGCGGCCGGGCTGTGCCGGCTCGGCGGTGGCTTGCGAGACGCGATGGGGCGCCTCATACTAAAGGTTCGTGAGCCGATCAGTTCATGGACCGTTGACGCGGCGGGCGCGTCCCGGGACGAAAATCCAGCAGACGTTGTTCGGAGCCGCACGATTGTAGGGGATGCAAGACTTGTAAAGCTGGGTAGTCTGGTCGATTCGTTGACAGGCAGGGCTACCGAGATACGATAAAGCAAGGCCCACGAAGGAATTTCGCCGTCGAGACGCTGGGCCCGAGGGGTGATTGAGGGGATTTTTTGATCCGCCCACGCCTCCTTCGCAGGATGGACGAGTGCTTTAGCACGCCGGCGGCTTGGCTCGCCGGACGGCGCATCGGCGAAAGGCTCGCTCCGATCTCGTCCGTTGATCAAGAAAACGTCACATCGCGGCCTTGGTTGGCTCCGTGTGCCCTGGGCGCTGTGACCGACAACTCGTCCCTGGCGGCCCGCACTTTCCCCCGATTGAACTCAGGCGCAGGTATCGAACATGCAACAGTATCGAGTCAATTATCCGCTGTTAATCGGGCTGGTTGTCGGAACGCTCGTTTGCTCGGGTGCCGTATATGGCTTGTGGCGATTTCAGATCGAGCGCAAGTCGGGCTGGCTGATCCGGGAGGCGGAGAACGTGATCGCGGCCGGCGATTATCGCGAAGCGACCAAATTGTACTGGCAGTACCTGACGATTCATTCCGACGATGCTCCGGTGCGCGTCAAGTACGCCCTTGCTTGCGCCGACTTGGCGCAGCAAGAGGACGTCGTGCCGCAAGAGCTCAATATGGCCTGGCGAGTAATAGAGAGCGCCGTCCGAGATCGGACGATCGCCGCCATGCCGGAAGCGACGGAGCTGCAGCGACGGCTCGTGGAGCTCTATGGGGCCGACAACGTCCGCCGTTACCAGGATGCGCTCGATCATCTCAGTTACATGCTGGAGAGCGACCCTGAAAATGCGGAGCTGCAGGTCCTGAGGGCGAGTTACCTCGTCCGCTCGGGCAATTACGATGACGCGGTCAAGTATTCGTACAAGCTCATCGGCTACGATCCGCCAAGCGACTCGTTCGATGTGGAGAAAGCAACGGCCCCACACGACGCGCAAGTGTACACCAACCTGGCGGTGATTCTCCGCACGAGGCAGGACAAGCCCGAGCTGGCCGAGCGGGTCATGGAGCAGCTGATCGACGTCAACCCGGAGTCTGCGGAGGCACATTTAGCTCGGGGCCTGTACTACATGGGAAGCGACGATAATTCGGCGGCGCGGTCCGACATCGAGAAGGCCTACGACCTGAATCCCGAGGACGCCGGCGTGCTGCTGGCCATTGCGGACCTGGTGAGCGACGACGAGCAGTACGATAAGGCGATCGCCTACCTGGCCGCCGGCAAGAAACTGCATCCCAAGGACGCGCGATTCTATCAAGCAACGGCCAGCACGTACATCGATCAAGAGCAGTACGATGAGGCCCTGGCCGAAGTCGACGCGGGGCTGGAGGCGATCAAGGGCCCGCAGGGCAACCTCCTCTTGCTGTTCAAAGCCGACTTGCAGTTTCAAGCCGGCGACATCAAGGGCATCCGGCAGACGATTGAGGACATGACGCGCGCGGGATTCCGTCCGGAGTATCTTGACTGGTACGACGCGCGCGTGCTGCTCGCCGAGAACAAATGGTTTGAGGCCAGCCGAGAGCTCAATCGGCTGCGTCCGAAAGTCAACACGGGCTTCGGCACCCTGCCTCATCAGATCGACAATCTCCTGGGACTGAGTTACGAGAAGCTCGGCAAATTCGAGCTGGCTTTGGAGCAGTACATTCTCGTTTTGCAGGCGGAGCCGGAGAACCAGGCCGCTCAGTCCGGCCGCCAGCGGATGGTCGCGCGTCTCGATCGGGAGGGCGGGAGCGAGGCGGTCGATCCCTTCCAGCAGTTGATCGCCAAGGAACTGGAGAAGCCCAAGGCCGAGCGGGATTGGAAGGAGATTGACGCCAAGGTGCAGGAACTGGCCAAAGAGCGAGAGTGGCCCGAGGAGACCGTCAAGCTGGTCGAGGCCCAGATGTCGATGATGCGGGAGGATTTCGAGGCGGCGGGCAAGGCGCTGGCCGAGGCCAACCGGCTCTCGCCCGACAACCTGCAAATTCATCGGATGAGAGTTCAGCTGGCGATGGCAAAACCGGACGCCGGGTCCGAGCAGGCGCTGAAGTTGTGGCAGCGTGTGGTGGACGAATTCGGCGACCAGCCTCTCTTGCGACTAGACAAGGCCGGCATCCTGATCGCCATGCATGCCGATCAGCAAAATAAGGACGAGTTGAAGGCAGAATTGGCGAGCCTCACAACCGGCACCGACGATTGGAGCACCGACCAGAAGGTCGCTTTGTGGGGTGGCTTGGCCCAACGCTATCTCAACCTGGGCATGATGGAGGAAGGTCGGCAATACTTGACCCTGGCGGCGGAGAACAGGCCGAATGAGCTGCCGTTGCGGCGCTCTCTTTTCGCCCTGGCCTTGGAGGCGAACGACGACGCCGGAATGAAAGAGGCCCAGGAAAAGATCCTGGAGATCGTCGGCAGCAAGAACGATAGCGAGTGGCTCTACGCCGAAGCGCGCCGCAAGCTATCGCTGGTGCAGCGAGGCCAACTCGGCCCCGAGGCCCTCGGCGATATTCGCATCCTAGTCAGGCGCGCCCTGCAGCAGCGGCGCGAGTGGCATGAGCTGCACGTGCTCAACGCGGAACTGGAGCTACAAGCGGGCAAACCGGCGGTCGCCTTGGAGCATTACGACCGGGCCGAGAAGCTTGGCCGCCCCTCGCCCTCCGCGGTGGCCAGCCACATTCGCTTGCTGGCGGCCGCAGGCCGCTTCGCCGACGCCGGCGGCTTGCTGGATCGCATTCCCGAGTCGATCCGCCAGGTCCTGTTGGGCCAGCTCTATCCGGAGATCCTATTCCGCACGAACCAGGTGCAGAGCGCCATCCAGGAAGCCCGCGAAGCGGCGGAGGCCGATCCGGAAAACGCCGAGAAGCATTATTGGCACAGCCAGCTGCTCGCGCGCTCGGCGCAAGACCCCGAACTTTCCTCCCAGCGTCGCTCGCAAATCATGAAGCAGGCGATCGAGACGATGGAGAAGGCGGTCGAGCTGGAGCCCGAGTTTTCCGAGGCTTGGCTAAGATTGATATCCTATCACGGCAGCGAGAAAAACCTCGACCAGGCGCAAGTCGCCTTGCGCCAAGCGCAATTGGCGCTGAGCGGCGACAACTTGCAGCAATTCTTGGCCAAGAGCTACGAAGCCTTGGGCCGCTGGTTCGACGCGGAAACGATGTACCGCTCGGTTTACGAGGCCTCGCCGGATTCAATTCCGCGGGCGCAGCAGCTGGCTGCGTTTTACCTCGGCCCGGCGTACCGCCAGCCCGACCAGCAGCTCAAAGCAACGCCGTTCGTCAACCAAATCTTGCACGCCGGCGCCGACGGCAAAATCGAGGCAAACGACCCCCATCTTCTGTGGGCTCGGCGAATGGGCGCTTCGATCTTGGCCGCCAAGGGCGATTATCAAAGCATCCTCATGGCCGAGAAGCTGCTGGCCTCCAATTCGCAGGACGGCAGCCTGACGATCGAAGACAAGCTCGGAATGGCACAAATCCTGTCGTCGCGGCCGGAACCACAATCGCGGTTTAAAGCGATTCGCTTGTTGGAGGAAGTCTCCAAGGTTCAACCGCTCAACGATAATGCGGAAATTATGCTGGGCGAGTTGTACTACAAGGTCGGCCGCGATTGGTCGACCTATGTCAGCCAGATGGAGAAGACCGTCGCCCGTTTTCCAGACTCAGTCACCGCCCGCGAGGCCTATCTCAGCAAGTTGCTCACGCGCAACGATCGGCGATCGCTGAACGATGCGACCAAGCAAGTCAGCAGGCTCCGCCAGCTCGCGCCGCAGAATCTGGCCACCTTCGGGTATACCGTGCGTTTGGCCAACAAGCTTGGCAAGCAGGAGCAAGCCCGCAAGCACCTGCTGAGCAAGGTCCCGAACCTCCAGGAAATCAAGGAGCTCGGGGAGCAGGACGTTCAGACGCTCGTGCTGATGGCCAACTTGCTCATCGAAGTCGAAGACTTGGATAACGCCGAACGGATCTTTCGGTTCCTGGCAGCCAGGGATCCGAATCAGATCCCGCGCTTGGCCGCGTTCCTGGGAACGCACCGCGACGTCGAGCAAGCGTTTGCCAAGCTCAACGAGTTCTATACTCCGGAACGGATTCCGGCCGTGCTGCAAGTTGCGCTGTCGATCGTACGCAACAAACGCGATACGGTCGGCGATCGATTCGACTCGCAGATTCAGCGCTGGCTGGACGCCGCGTTGCGGGAGAATCCCGGTTCGATCAACCTGCTGATAACCCAGGCCGACTTGTATGACGTGCAAAAACGATACGACGATTCGGCCGACGTCTATCGCAAGCTGCTGGACCGGAAGGAGCTCACCGGTTTCCGCCGGGCCCTCGTGCTGAACAACCTGGCGTTCCTGATGGCGTTGGCCGATACCTCTGCCGCCAGCAATATCGACCCGCTGAAGCTCGTCCAGGAAGCGGCGCGGATCATTGGCCCGAACTCCGATATCCTCGATACGCGGGCTGTCGTGCTGATCGCCCGCAAACAGTACGCCGAGGCGATCAGGGATTTGGAGCTGGCGGTTACCGACACTCCGACCGACGCCAAGTACTTCCACAAGGCACAGGCTCATTTGCTTGCGGGCGAGAATCGGGCCGCCGTCGACGCTTGGGAAAAGGCGGAAGAGCTCGGCTTGAGCCGCGAATCGCTCAATCGGATGGAGCACGACCGTTATGAGGAAGTAAAATCGAAGATCGAACAATTACGGGGCGCCGTGACGCAGGTCGACCCGCGCCGCAAGGCTGGTTGATTGATTCGCCCAGCGCTTATACTAATCGTAGCTCCTCGTCTGGAACACATGATGACGCCGCTCCGTAGCATCGGCCTGTTATCGCTTGCCGGCTGGGCGATTCTTTCGCCCGGCCTGGCCGCTGGCGTCGAGCGCCACACGGCCACGAGTCTTTACAGCCGGGGCGTTCACGCTTATTTCGCAGGCCGAGCAAGCGAGGCGGAGTCGCTGTTCTCCAGTGCCCTGGGTCTCGACGACGAAGACCCGCGGTTCCGTTACTTTCGCGCATTGAGCCGGCTGCGGTTGGGACGCCAATCCGAAGCGCGTACCGATATGGCGGTCGGCGCGGCGCTGGAAGCCGCCCGGCCGAATCGCTATGCAGTCGGGACGGCATTGCAGCGGGTGCAGGGGAGTGACCGGCTCGTTTTGGAACGGTATCGCCGCGAGGCTCGCTCGCAGGCGGTCACTGTCGGGGCCGAGATTGCCCGGCAACGGGCCGAGCAGATGAGTGCCCGCGACGCGGGCGCTGTGCGCGAGAAGGTCGTGATTCCGCTGGAGGAGCTGCTCCGTCCGGGTGACCCCCAAGCGCTCTCGGCCGAAGAGGCCGCCCGGCGTGCCGAGATGGTGCGGCCAGCGGCCGCTGCCCCGGCTGTGCCCGGGGAAGTAGCACCGCCGGCTACGGAGGCCGCCGCGGAGGATAATCCGTTTCTCGACGATACAGGGCCGGCCCGCGAGCCGGCTGCTCCGCGTTCGGAGCCCACCGCGACGCCCGTGGCGGCCCCGGCTGCGGACGACGCCGAGGACAATCCTTTCGATTTTTGAGCTACCCTTTCGGCGACTGCGTACCCCAAGCGGCGCCCAGCGAGAAAAGTGCCATGATTCAAATCAGCCCGAAATCGGTATTGATTGCCCCGATTTTAATCGGCCTCGCCGCTACGGTCGGCTGCCAGGAGTCGTCGGACGCCGCGAAGGACAACGCGTCGCGCTACGCCAAGCAAGGACCGGAAGAGAGCTTCGAAATGATCGTCGAGACGTTTCGGCGTGGAGTTGAGGATGTTCCCATCGGGTTCGTTTCGCGCGACGGGGACGGCCACAGCATGATGACCGGCCGAAACGAGGTCAGTCACGAGCTCATTCGGCCCGTCAAAGCGGGCGATCCGTACAAGGCCATCATCACGGTCGGAAGCCAATCGCGTTACTCGATCCAACGCTCGACGAGCCAGGACGAGGACCAGCAGTCCGAGGAGCAGGACAGCGGCAGCTTCGCGCAAAATGAAGAAGATGCCGGGTTTAAGATATTTGATCGCAAGCTGGTCAACGGCTCCGAATCGCGAAAAGACAGCCGGGCCGCTCCATCGACATCCGACAATAGCGAAAAATCTGTCACTCGTCAGGTCGATCAGCAGGAGCGCAACTACGAGCTCCTTTATGAAGACGGCAAATGGCGTCTGATCACGAAGCTCGATCCCGAAACGGAACAGTCAATCCAAAACGCCTTCGACCGGGCCCTCAATATGCAGATTTAGAGCGACAGGCTCTAGGCTTCGCCGTTGGCGGATAGCCGTTCCAGGTTGCCCTCGCGGAAGGCGTCGGCCATGGCGCGAGGCACTTCCGCCTCGGCCAGGAAGACGTGGGCCCGGTTGGCGGCCACCTCGGCCTTCATTTCCTGCTCGAGGGCGATCGCGTTGGCCCGCCGCTGCTCGGCGAGGGCCTGGGCTTTGCGCGTGTCGGCCTCGGCCTGATCTGCCTGCAGGCGGGCCCCGATGTTCTCGCCGATATCGATGTCGGCGATGTCGATCGAGACGATCTCGAAGGCCGTGTGAGCGTCCAGGCCGCGTTCCAGCACGGCTTTGGAGATCCGGTCCGGATTCTCCATGACTTGCAGGTGATCCACGGTCGAGCCGATCGAGGTGATGATGCCCTCGCCGACGCGGGCGATGATCGTTTCCTCGGTCGCCCCGCCGATCAGCTGGGCCAGGTTCGTGCGCACCGTCACGCGAGCCCGCACCAACAGCTCGACGCCGTTCTTGGCTACCGCGCTCAAGGTGTTGCGGCCCGATTTCTCCGGGTCGGGGCAATCGATCACCTTCGGATAAACGCTGGTGCGGACCGCGTCGAGCACGTCGCGCCCCGCCAGGTCGATGGCGGCGGCCCGGTCGAAGTCCAGATCGATGTCGGCGCGGTGCGCGGCGATCAGCGCGTGGATCACGCGGGGCACGTTGCCGCCCGCCAGGTAGTGGGCCTCCAGCCGGCGCGTCGTGATGCCGGTCGTGGGATCGATCCCGACGCCTGCCTGCATTGCCATGATCTTGGCTTCCACGATCGTCCGCGAATGGACCTGGCGAAAGCTCATGCCGATCAGGGTCAGCAAGCTGACGTGGGCGTTCGACATCAATGCCTGCACCCAGAGCTTGCCGTAGTTGAACAGCAC
>CAZHIV010000258.1:0-11740 GCA_964532675.1 uncultured Planctomycetaceae bacterium | reverse complement strand
CGATCGCCTGGAACGTCATCGACACCGGAATGAGCAGTTGCCATGCCGCGGCAAACAGCCCCACCGCCGCCTCGCCGGCAAACCAGGAAAGCAGCACCGTATTGGTGGTGGTCAAGACGGCGATCAAGCTGTCGATCCCCAGAAACTTCCACGTCTGTCGCAGCAAATGGCGGCAGAAGCCAACGTTAATCACCAAGTCGCGCGGGCGAATGTAGCGCAGCAGTACGGGCCACTGCAGCAGGAGCGTCGCAACGTGGCAGCCCAAGAGGACAAGCGCGATCGAATCCACGTCGCGTCCATGCGATAAAAGGTAGTACGACAGGCCTATTTTGGCGGCGTTCACCGGGATGCCGACCAGCACGATGAAGTGCATCTTCTCCCAGGCCTGGAGTATCGCGTTGGTGATCGTGGTAAGCGACCACGGCAGAATGCCCAGCCCGAGCAATAGAATCACTTTGCTGGTGTCGGCCGGGTACCGCGATACGACCACCAGAGCGTACAGCGCGGCGAGGCTCACGAAGAAGGCGCCCAGCGCAATCAGGCTGGCGTTTGCGAAATACCGGCCGCTCTCCGCGGGGTTGCGTGCGACCTCCCGCGTAATCAAGACGGGCAGCCCCACGCTGGCGATAACCTGAAACATGTAGAGCAGCATCAGGCCGAGCGAGAGCTGGCCGAACGAGTGCGGGCCGCAGTACCGCGCCACCATCACGTAGACGACGAACGTCGCCGCCCGGTTCAACACGTCGGTCGTCAGCAACGACGTCATGTTGACGACGACCCGGCGGAATGCGACCAGGCCGCTCGTCGTAGCTGCGGCAATGTCGTCTCGTTCAAGCATAATTCACTCGCCAATCGCTCAAGCCGCTCTCGCCTTGCGTCGCGCGTGACGTCGCATTCTCCTTCAGCGGGCGGGCATGAAGCGCGACCGTGCCGATGCAGATCAGCGCCACCGCCGTCTCGAGGCCGATGATCAGAAAATTCCCGTCCAGGACGCCTTGAAGCAAAGCCATCACGAGCAGCGCCGCGGCAAATCGATAGCCGCAGTCGCCGGTCGCCCGGTACGCGCGCTCGGCGGTGCGAATGACGGATGCAATCAGCAAGAGCCCCAGCGCCAAGCCGACAATCCCCACGTTGAGCAGCGTTTCGAGATATGCCGAATGGGCGTGGTTGAATTCCCAGTCGTGGATGTACGAATACCTGACGACGCGTTGCGGCGTCCAAAACGAGCCGTAACCGTACCCCAGCCACGGGCGCAGAGCGACGTCGCGGAGGATCTGTTCCCAGATCGGAATCCGGCCGGTGAGCGAGGTGACGTCGTCGGTGTCTTGCTGGCGGCCCATCTTGGCTGCGTCGAGGAGCAGACTGTCGGCGGCTTTACCAGGGGCAAACGCCAGGAGGGTCAGCACACCCGTGGCGAGAACGATCAGCAGCGAACCGACGATCACCAGCTTCTTCGCGCGCGGCATGCCCAGGGTGAGAAGGAACAACAGGCCGATAAGATACGCGGCGGTGGCGGTCCGCGACTTGGTGAGCACGAGGAACAGCGTGCCGGCGCAGAACAGCACCAGCCACAACCGGACCGCCGCCTGCGAACCGTGTCGCCGCGCGTCGCGATAGAGCGCCATCGACGCGAGAGCCAGGGCCGCGCAATTGACGGCCTGGCTGTTCGGATGCAGCGTGCCGGCGAAACGGTAATCCGCGCCGCCGAACGGTTTTCCTTGCGCGATCTCCGCGCCGATTCCCAGCAACAAGTAGATCGCCGTCAGGGTGGCGACAAATCGGCAGGCTTCGTGCGGACGCCAATGCTTGGCGACGCCCAGCGCCGCGATCGTCATCAGCAGCGGCACCGCCGACCGTTTCAACGCCAGCTCCAGATGTTCGGACCAGAACGCGCTCAGCACGATCAGCAGGAGTCCGGCTGCCAGGAAAGCAAGCTGCGGCACATGGATGGCCAGCGGCGCACGCGCGCGCTGCAGCAGCAGCATCGCGCCGTACGCGCCGAGCGCGATGAAGCTCACCTGCCGCGCCGCGGTGGGCGTCAGGTCGATGGCTTCGTTGTCCGAGAAGTCGGGTGACGCGAACCTCGTGTTGTGCTGGACAATCCACAACGTCGCGCCAAAGAGCAGCAGCGGCAGCAGCAAGTGCAGCGCGGCCGACCACTGTGCCGGCAGCGCCAGCCGACAGCGGGCAACCGGTGTCTCGGATGTCAGTGTGTGACCGTATAATTGCATGTTGACGTTGTAGGCGGCGATTAACCGGCGGCGGCAAGCAACCGCGACGTGATCGCCAGGCCGACGCGTTCGATCGCCTCGTCGGTTATTTCGGGATACATCGGCAGCGACAGTATCCGCCGGGCGAGCCGCGTGCTCACCGGGGCGCCATCCGGCACGGTGCGCGCCGTTCGGAAAGGCTGAATCTCGTGGATCGGCGCCGGATAATGGATGCCGCATTGAATGCCGGCTTGCTGCAGGTGCTCGAGCAGCTCGTCGCGATTCGGATGCTGGACGACGTACAGGTGGTAAACGTGCGTCACGCCGAGGCGCTCGACCGGCAGCGCCAAATCGGCATCGCTCAGGCAGTCGTAGTATTTGGCCGCGGCACGTCGCCGGCTTTCGTTCCAGCCTGCCAGGTGGGGCAGCTTAACGGCCAGGATTGCGGCTTGCAGCGTATCGAGCCGGCTGTTGTAGCCGAGGTCGACGTAGTCGTTCTTCGCCCGCTGGCCATAGTTGCGGAGCATCCGCAGGCGCTTCGCAAGCTCGGGCGAATCCGTGACGATCGCGCCGCCGTCGCCGTACGCGCCGAGGTTCTTGCTGGGGTAGAAACTGAAGCACGCCGCGTCGCCGAACGAGGCCACCGGCCGATCGCCGATCCGAGCGCCATGGGCCTGGCAGGCGTCGGAGACAACGTGCAGGCCGTGCTTCGCCGCCAGCTCGACGATCGCCGGCATGTCGGCCGGTTGGCCGTACAGGTGGACGGGAAGAATCGCCTTGGTGCGCGGCGTAATTGCCCGCTCGATCAGGCTGACGTCGATTAAGTAATCGTCCGGGTCGACGTCGACCAACACAGGCGACGCGCCGGTGTAGGCGATGGCGAGCGCCGTGGCGACGAACGTATTGGCGGCGGTGATGACTTCGTCGCCCGGCCCGATTCCCAGCGCCCGCAGCGTCAGGTGAAGCGCCTCGGTGCCATTCGCCACGCCGATGCAATGCTCCGCGCCGCTGAACGTGGCGAAATCGTGTTCAAACGACGCCACCTGGCTGCCGAGGATGAATTGGCTGTCGTCGAGGGCCCGTTCGATGGCCGACACGATATGGGGCCGCAAGTGAGCGTACTGAGTTTTCAAATCGACAAAGGGAACAGTCATACGTTGATGGTTTCCAAGGGAGAGGTTTGACAACGGGCTTCGGGCGTCTCGCCGCAATGGGTGCAGGTGTCGGTTCGGTAGCTTTCCGCAAGCCGTCGCCCGCAGCGGCAGAGATCGCCGACCTGGCGAGCCGGCGTGCCGACGACCAGGGCGAACGGCGGCACGTCGGAGGCGACGACGGCTCCGGCGGCGACCATGCAATACCGGCCCAGCCGGATGCCGGGCAGCACGGTCGCATTCGCGCCGATTGTCGCCCCCCGCTCGACGACCGTCGGCAGGAGCCAACGATCGGTTCGCTCGTACCGCTCGCGGACCTGCGGCATGCGCGGCGAGCGTGGGAACCGGTCGTTCGTGAATGCCACGTTCGGCCCGACGAAGACGTCGTTTTCCAGCGTGACCCCGGCCCAGATGCAGACGTTGTTTTTGATTGTGACGTTGTCGCCGATCACCGCGCCCGATTCGACGAAGGCATGGTCGCCCAGATTGCAGTTGTCGCCCACGCGGGCCCCGCGCATCACATGCGCAAACGCCCAAACGCGGGTGCCCGGCCCAATCTGCTCCGATTCGACCAACGCGGCCGGATGATAGTACGCATCGGCCATTTTACTCTCCCGCGACGGCCGCGAGCGGCTCGTGCTGTGCCCCGTTGGCGGCCGCCTTGCGGTGCGGACGGGGCGGTTCCAGATGTTCGATCCGCACGTGGCCGCCGCTGTCGCGCAGCGACCGGTCGGCCGCCTCGAGCACCTCGACGACGCGGAGGCCGTTCCAGCCGTCGGTCTTCGGCGGCGTGCCGCAGACGATCGCGTCGATGAAACTGCGAATCTCGGCCTTGAGCGGCTCCGATTCCTCGATGCGGGGGCTGTGAATATCGCCGTAGCGGTAGCTGTAGAGAAATTCGCCGAAGGAGGTCGCACCGGGCGTCGCCTGCACGCCGTTGTCGTAAATGCGAATTTTTTCCAGCGGTTCGATGTCGTTGTAAACGGCCATTTTGCGGCTGCCGACGACCGTCATTACGCGGCGCTTGTGCGGGTCGAGCCAGCTGACGTGCACGATGCCGATCCGGTTGTCGGAAAACTGCATGGTCAAGTTGCAGACGTCGTGGATGTTCCGGTCGAGGTAGGCCAGGCCCGAGCAACTGACGCTGGCCGGCGAGTGGCCCATCAGCTCCAGGATGATCGACAAGTCGTGTGGCGCGAGGTCCCACAGGGCGTTGACGTCGTGCCGCACCGGGCCCAGGTTGAGTCGCGTCGAACTGATGTAGTAGATGTCGCCAAGCTCGCCGCGGGAAACAATCTCCTTGAGTTTGGCGACGGCCGCCGAGTAGAGAAACACGTGGCCGACGAAGAGCACGCAGCCGTTCGCGTCGGCGATTTCGATCAGCTCGGCGCACTCCTGGCTGCTGGTGGCCAGCGGCTTCTCGACGAACGTGTGCAGTCCCGCGTCGAGGGCCTGCTTGGCGAGGCGGTAATGCGTTTTGGTGGGCGTGGCGATGACGACCGCGTCGACGCGGTCGCGCCGCAGCAGTTCGGCATCGTCGGTCGTGCCGATCACGTCCGGAAAGCGGTCGCAAATCTGCCGCAATTTCTTCGTATCTCGGTCGCAGATATACGCGACCTCGCACTCCGGCATTTCCCGAAAGCAGCGGACCAAATTCGGTCCCCAATAGCCGACACCAATGACCCCGATTCGCACCATGGCGCGTCCTCTCGTTGAGTTGTTTCAGGTTGTACCGGCTCTACCGCTCGAGGCCGCAATGCATTGGGAAAAATTTTGCCTGGTCGTTCGCCCTCCATGCCGAGCTGCCGCCTAGCTCCTTACGATCGCGGGGATCGTCCGCAACAGAATGAACAAGTCGAGCCACAGGCTCCGTCGGCGAACGTACAAACTGTCGAGTCGCATCATGGTGGCGAACGTCGTCCGGTTCTTGCCGCAGACCTGCCAGAGGCCCGTGATGCCGGGCACGACGTCGAACCGCCGCCGCTGCCACGGTTGATAATTTCGCAGCGGGACGACGTCGGGCCGCGGCCCGACCAGGCTCATCTCGCCCTTCAGCACGTTGATCAATTGGGGCAGCTCGTCCAGGCCGAGCTTGCGAATCAGTTGGCAGCCGGGAATGATCGCCAGCTCGTAGTCCCGCTTCTTCAGCGGCAGGTTGCGTTCCATCAAGTCGCTGACGTGCGACCGGTGGCGGTTCGAGGCTTCATTGATTTCCATCGTGCGGAACTTCCACAAGATGAAAGGCCGCCCGCCCGCGCCAAACCGCCGCTGACGGAAAAAGACCGGTCCCGGCGAAGTGCATTTGATCAGCAACGCCATGGCCAGAAACAAAGGCGCAGAGAGCACCAGCAGTGCGATTGCGCCGACAATATCGATCGCGCGCTTCCACGCCGGGCAGAAAACGACCGCGTCGCGCGGGCGCCCGGCTGCCCCATGCGCAGCCTCCTCGGTCAGAGGGGCAAGGTCGGCCGAGCCGCCGGCTACAATCGCTGCGTCGAGGGAGACTTGCCAATCCGGCTCCGTGCTCTGTGAAATGCTACAGTCAATTCCTGAATGCGACATGCAAAATGCTCCTCCGGACAACGTTGCATAGCCCCTGCAACACAACGGTTGGGCGGCCCACATTAGCCCCACGACTTCACAGCCGGCGGTACAGCCAGCCGGGAATGTGCTCGCGACGATTGGCAAGCACGGCGCCCGTCACCTGAACGCCTGCCCGCTCGAGCGTATCCTTGACGCGACGCGCGGCTTGGATGCGCGTTTTTTCCGCCTCGACGACAAGCACGATCTCGTCAAGCCAGTCGGCGGTCACCGGCGGTCCCTCCCATTCGCGACCTGGCGGCAAGTCCACGACGACCAGACCGTAATCGGTTTTGATATCCTCTAGCTGCCCAAGCACGCCGACGGCCGGCTCGGCGGCGAGTGCCGCTCCATGGGTGGCGCCATTCGTGCCGCCGGGCGCCATGACGGCCAGGTTGCCGGTTTCTGGCCGATGAATGCAGCTCTCCACGTCGGCGTCGCCACGCAGCACCTCGCGCCAGCCCGGCGAACCGTTCAGGTGGAAGCGTTTGGCCACGCGGCGGCGACGCGCATCGGCGTCGATCAGCAGCACGCGGCCGGCTCCGGCGTGCGCCGCTTGCATCGCCAGCCGGGCTGCGACGCGACTGCGGACCTTCGATGCATCGCATCCGACCACGCCAACTGTCTTCGCGTGCGGCCTGCCGTTGCCGTTGACCGACACGACCTCTCGGACCAGCTCGCGAAAGCTGGGCAGCACGTGCGGAACCGGCTCACCGTTCGACCTGCCGTTGGCCTTTGCGGCCGCAGCGCCCGCGCGCCGGGGTCGCCGCCGCCGGCGCCGCTCGGGGATCGACAGCAGCACCCGCACTCCCAGCTCTTTTTCCACCTGCTCGGTGGTCCGAAACGTTTGGTCGATGGTCTCGGTAAAAAACGCCAGGCCTAATGCGCCGCCGGTGGCGACTAAGAGACCAAGCGCCAGCAACACGCGTTTGTTGGGCGCAACGGGCTTGCTCGTCATCGTGGCCGGCTGCGCGACCTTCACATTGGTAATTCCACCGCGACCCAGCGCGTCGTTCACGCGGGCCTGTTCGAGCTTCTCCACGTGCATTCGGTATTTTGATTCCAGGATGCCGACGTTACGCTCCAATTCCGTAAGCCGCAGCTCCCGATCGTTCAGCGCGAGCAACCGCTTGTGCAGGTCGCCGAGCTGCGCCTTGGCGGCCGCCTGGCGAGCCCGCAGCGCATTGACGTCTGCCTGCGCCTGGATCAATTGCAGCTCCAGTTGGCGCTGATTCTGGTTGAGCGCCGAGGTGGTTTGGGTGCGATCATCCGGCAGGTCGGCGAGAATACTCTCGGCTTGCTCGCGCTGCCGTCGAACCTGCATCAGCAGTGGGTGGTTTTCTTGATAGCTCGATCGCAGCTTGCTTTCCTGGAGCTCCAGCTCGTACAGCTTTTCGCGCATGCCGTCGCGGGCCACATTCGCAAATCCCACAACTCGACTGGTGACGATCTCCGGCTCCAGGTTGGCGATGGCGGCAGTCAGGTCGGCGGCTTCCGCCTCGGAGTAAGCGAGGTCCCGTTGGGTATTCAACAGCTGCAGCTCGATCTCCTGGATCTGCTGTTCGAAGATCGCCCGTTCCCCCGCAACGGAGATGATCTGGAATTCGTTTTTTCGGTCGCGCAGCTCCCCCTGCGCTTCGAGCAGGTTCTCGTGAAGCGTTTCGGCTTGAGCGGCAAAGAATTCGAGCGAGCCCTCGACGCGATTCAAACGAACGTGCTGCTCCAAAAAAGCCTTGATCGTCGCGTCGACGACGTCGTGCGCCAGCCCAGGCGACGACGCACGATACGTCACGGTGATGATGGTCGATTGTTTCGGAGCCCAGACCTGCAGCCCCTTATCCAACCGACGGGTCGCCATATCTTCGTCGCTGCCGGGATCGGAAAGCCGCAAACTCAGCAGCATCGGCTGGAGCCATGCGCGGACGCTGGCTTTGGCCTCGCCGATCCGGTCGATGAACGATGCCGGGCCCGAGGTCGCCGGGCTCGAGGTCTCCGGGCCCTGCGTCGCTTCCTCGTTGAGTATTCGGTCCGTGCCGAGCAACTCGACGACGCGCCGCTCCACTTCATTCGAATCCAGGATGTCGAGCGCCGAATTGATTTCGTCTGCCTGGCTTTTATGCAGCAGCATGGTCTGTCCGGTTGTCGCCGTCGGGTCGAGCGCAACGGACTCGCGCCCCACTTGAATGAAGAGCTTCGCTTCCGACGAGTAGGATCGCGGGTAGACCGAGATCACGACCAAGCTCAGCGCGACCACACCGCAAAAGAACAGCGCCATTTTGCGCCAATGCCGAAACACAACGCGGGCGATTTCACGCGGCGTCCATCGCAGATCAGTTGGCGGAAGCATCGGAGTCTCACGTCGTTGAGGATTGCCTCACTCTGTCGACTCCATCCGGCGAGAGTTAGCGCGAGTTGGGTAATTTGGGCACGATGAACGAAGCTGCGAGGATTTGCTAGCGCCTTCCTGATCGTCCTGCTCGTTGTAGACGCCTTCGGCTACGCAGTCCTCGCAATCACCTAATGCGAAGTAGTTTAATTAGTCAACTCATCCAATCCAATATCTCATCGATAAGATTTATAGAAAATTAATCCTCTTTGTGCGCCGCCTTGGCTGCTGAATCCCTAAATCGGTGAGGAAAGCTTCTTATCGTGGGCACGCAGTAGGCGCGGGCTCATCGTCGTAAGATGGGATACAAAGGCGGCTTGCGCGATAAGAGAGCGCGAAGCGGCGCGGAACGGGGCGCACTTCGACGCATCATGACACCGCTTGCAATGCGCAAGGGATAGGCGACACGAACAATAGACACTGTTCGGTCGGCGGGCTCGGTCGGCGGCGCAGACGATCCGGCTTTTTTATCCCAGATTGCCGGAGTTAACGCAATGGAGGCTGCTTAATTATATTTCCTGATTCACCAATATTACCAGCAGCATTCTGCCAGCCGCAGCGACGCGGACGGGACTCGAACCCGCAACCACCGGATCGACAGTCCGGGACTCTAACCAATTGAGCTACCGCGCCGAATCCAGAGCGTCCTGGCGTCGGTGCCGCCGGCCTACTCGGATGGACTCAAAACTATACCAGAGCGGCAGATGGGCGACAAGCGGGAGAGGGTGAGGTTCGCGATCCCGTCTACCCCCGCGTCGGGCAAGTCGTCCCTCCGGAGCGTCCGCATTCCATGCAATCCGTCCCTTCCCGTTCCGCTTTTGCTGCCGCGATCGCTCCAGCCGGCACTTCCCTACTAACCCGAGCGCCGGCCTGCGGCCGAGCCGGGACCCCTGAGTGACGTAAATTTGTTTGTGCTACGCCGTTTCAATGAGGAGGGGGCCATGCCTTCATTTCTCGAATCGATTTGGTACCGCGCCAAAGAGCTGCCGGGAGAGACCTGGCAATGGTTCAACGGGTTGAACCGCGAGGAGTGGCTCGTCTTGCTGGCGTTCGTGTGCGCCTTCGGTTTCTTGAGTCTTCGCGGGTTCCACTCGCGCCGGATTTAATCCGTTCGCGTCATTATCACCAACCAACGGAACGGGCCCGTTATGACTGATGCCTGGTTAATGCTCGGAACCACGGTTTCTAACGCGACTCAAATTGGTCTGCCGGTGACGGTAGGGCTAGCCGCGGTCGCGCTGATCGGATACCTGTTCGGCCAGCGGACGCGTTCGACGGCGGCGGAAGCGATCGACGAGCGCCGGCAGCAGGAGCTGAACCGCGCCGTTCGGGTTGCCAAGGAGCTGGAGACGATTGCCGACGGGCTGCGGCGCGACCTGGTCGGACATCATGCGCAGGTTAGCTCCTTCCGGCGCCGATTGCAGCAGGCCGGGGAAGCAGCGGACGAAAAGGCTTGGCAGCGGCTATGCGCGGAGGCAGAAACGGTACTAGGGCCCACCATGCAGCTTGCCCACCAGCTTTCGCACGCCTACGATCAGATCCGCCAGCAATCCGACGCCCTGGAAACGTTCACCCGCGGCCGCACCGATCCGCTGACCGGCGTAGGAAACGGCCGTGCGCTCGACCAGCAGCTGGGCGTTCTGCTAACGGCAACGGCTCGCGGCAGCACCGAGTTTGCGGTGGCCTTGGTGAGCCTCGACCGGGACACGACGACGGTGGAAGGCCGCTCGCTGGCCAGCGTATTGCCGCTGCTGCCGCAGTTGGCGAGCGTGATCCGCAGTTGCATGCGCGACACAGACTTTGTTGCCCGCTACGGGGACGATGAGTTCGTCGTGGTAATGCCGCAAACCAGCCTTGCGGGGGCGCGTGTGTTCAGCGATCGGCTGCGGAAGCGGGCGGCGAGCGATTTGGGCGCCTCGGTGTGCTGCGGCCTGACGGAAGGGCAAGCGGGAGACGACCCGCACACGCTGCTGGCACGGGCCGACTCGGCCCTGTACAGCGCGAAGGCGGCCGGGGCCAACCGGGCGTTCGTCCATACGGGCCTGCAAATCCGCGAGCACCGCACGTCGGCTCCCGAGCCCAATCCCCGGATGGAAGCTGCCGAAGCCGGCCAGAATGGCGAGGCCGGCGACGCCGAGGCCGTGGAAGCTGCCTCCTGCGGATAAACGGCTCGATGGGTATCCGTCGCGATCCCGCCCGGCGGGTCACATCGCCGGGCTGCATTTCGCCAGCGCGGTTTTCGAATTCGAGTATCCTCAGCATCCGCCCTGACGACCCGTTGGGGTCGCGGCTATTTGCTATTTGCAATTGATAATCGCTCTAAAAACCAGCCGTTCTCCAGGTGCGTTGACGCTGCGCGGTGGTTTTCCGTACCATCAAAGGGCGCACTTTCATTGGCAACCGACCACGCTTGGCGGTTGCGGTTGTCGGGTCGGCGCTCGCGTGCGTCGGCGATTGCTTCTCGCTTGTCTGGAAAGGAGTGGAACATGCCGCTGTTCGAAGTCGAGACGGAAAACCACATCGTGATCACCTGGGCGGAAGACGGCGACGCGGCGTCCGCCGTCGTCGGCGATGCCTATCCGCAGGAGCGCGTGTTACGGCTGACCAAGCGCCCGCGCGACACATGGGTGATCTCGAAGAGCGCGCTGGGGATCGCCGGCAAGATGGACCCTTGCCACACCGCGCGCGATTGCCTCTCGAAAGCCGAGGGCGACAAGGTCCATGCCATTCGGCTCTACATGCACGAAACGGGCTCCGATCTGGAGCAAGCCCGCAAGGCGATCGAATCGAACATGGTGATGGGCTGGTAGGCGGCGGCCGCCGGCGCGAGGCGCTGAGCAATCTTCGCGATCGCTTATGCGGTAAAACCAGCGCCCATAGCCGGAGGGCTACGCCCACCGGTCCGGACCGCATAGCGATCCGGCTATTTTTCAGACCAGTGACAGCAACTAGCTCGGATTAGCTCTGGCTAATAGGTGCGCGTTCCCGTTGCTGCCTCGGGGGACGCGGGCACCGGCGGCGTCCAGGGCACGCTCGCGGGTGTCGCCTCGTCGCTCGGCGCGGGGACGCTCTCGGACTTTGGCGGCGCCGGTCGGCTCGCCATCTCGATCTGTTGGCTCGCGGAATTGGCCGGGTAGCTCGACGTTCCGCCCGGACGATACTGCCCCGCCGAGGCGGACGATTGCACTGCGGCGGTCGCGGGCGAGGTTGCCTTTGTCGACGCGGCACTGGGCGTCGCCGGTTGGCTGGCGTAACGATCGGGAAGTGTGTAGTGGTCGGCATCCGCTGGTTCTGCCGCCGGTGTCGCCGCGGGAGTGCCGTATTGGTCGCTGGTGGCCGTCGAGGGAGCCGTCGTCGTATTTGCCGAGCCAGCAGCCGCCGAAGCATAACGATCGGCCGCCGCCGTGGTGATG
>CAZHIV010000257.1:0-2660 GCA_964532675.1 uncultured Planctomycetaceae bacterium | reverse complement strand
CTACAACTTATATTCGGCAACGCACGCCGCGCAAGGGGGAAGGCGGACGGGGGAGGGGGGAGACCTTCCGCCTTCCGCCTTCCCCACTCCGCCTTCCCTCGACGACGCCCTTGCGGAGTTGGACGGACTCATCGGGCTGGAGCGGATCAAGCACGAGGTCCGCACGCTCATCAATTACCTCAAGCTGCAACAACGCCGCGGCGAGGCCGGCCTGCCCGATACCGAGATGAGCCTGCACCTGGTCTTTACGGGCAACCCGGGAACCGGCAAGACTTCCGTGGCGCGGATTCTCGGCAAGATCTTCGGCGCGATGGGCATCTTGCGGCAGGGGCACCTCGTGGAAACCGATCGCTCCGGCCTGGTGGCGGAATTCATGGGTCAGACGGGGCCCAAGACGCACGCCAGGATCAACGAGGCGCTCGACGGCGTGCTGTTCGTCGATGAGGCGTACAGCCTTGTCTGCCGAGAGGCGCCGGATGTGTACGGCGGTGAGGCAATCCAGACGCTGCTCAAGCGGGCGGAAGACGACCGCGAGCGGCTGGTCGTGATCCTGGCCGGCTATCCGGACGAAATGGGAGCGCTGCTCAAGTCGAACCCCGGCCTGTCGTCTCGGTTCAACCGCGTGCTGGAGTTCGAGGACTATTCGCCCGTGGAGCTGGCCCGCATTTTCGCCTGGCTGTGCGAGAAGAACCATTACAAACTCTCGGCGGGAACGCGGGCCCGGCTGATGGTCGGCCTCACCGAGCTGCACCGCCGCCGCGACCGGCACTTCGGCAACGGCCGGGCGGTCCGCAACCTGTTCGAGCACGCGATCCGCCGCATGGCCAACCGCATCGCCGACATCCGCGAGCTCTCCACCGACGAGCTAATGCTGCTGGAGGCCGACGACATCGAGTTCGAAAACCTGCTGGCCGGCTATTCGCTCGATACGGCCGACGGCGGCCCATGGCGATTCCGCATCGCGTGCCCGGGCTGCTCGCACGCGAGCGACGCGCCGCCGTCGTTCCTCGGCCGCAACGTCCGCTGCCCCAAGTGCGACCAGGATTTCACGGCCGAATGGGGCCAGCCGATCGGCGAATGAGCCGTCACCGATTCGTCACAGCTCCAGCCAGTTCATCGCCTCCGCCAGGGTGACGGCGGCGTTGTAGGTGCCGTGGGCGATCATGGCGATGACCAGCCAGGGTAGGCCGAGCCACAGTTGGGGCCGATGTTGTTCGCGGACGGCGTTGTCCCAGATGCGGGCCAGGCCAACGCCGGCGACGAACGAGCTGTTCATGTGCAGGCCGGTGCAGACCGTCCATCGCCAGGCCGCGAGCTTGGCGGAATGATCGGGCAGATAGACGTAGAGATACATGAGATTCTCGATAAAGCCGAACGCCGCGCCACCGACGACGGCGCAGAGGAGAATTTGCCACAGCGACTTGAAAAGGTAGGGCCGCTTCTCGACGACCCACAGGGCGGCGGCAACCTTCATGATTTCTTCGGTCACCGGCCCGACGAAGACGACCATCGCCAGGCCGGCGACGCCCTCGCCGCCGCCGGCGAGTGCGCCGACGACGCCCCAGGGGCCGGCGATCAGCGCGATCAGCAGCGTCACGCAGAGGCTCTTGGACCAGGATGTCTCGGCCTGCTTCTGCCGCAGCCAGGCGGCGTAGGTGAGATCGCCGTCGGCGGCAGAGCCGGCCAACTCGGCGGACAGCGCGGCTTCGTCCCACACCGTGTGCTCGACGGCGTCCTCAGTCGTGGCACGCTTGGCCTCGCGACGCAGCCGCGCTTCCGATAGATGCTCGCTGGGATCGACCTCGAAAGGCCGATTCTGCAGATGCGGCTCCGCGTCGATCGACTGGTCGCGGCTGCGGTCGGTCATGGGGAAAGCGGGGCTCGATGGTAGGCGGTCGCGCTGGCCAGGATGGCGACCATGGCGGCGCGGCGGCGCATGGTGCTGCCACCGACGTCGGCCGTCTCGAACCGCACGTTGCAAATGGCGTTGTAGCCGCGCTCGCGGGCCTGTTCGACAAGCCGCTGCAGCGCCTCGCGCCGGGCGCGGGACAGGAGCGAATTGTAGCTCCGCAGCTCGCCGCCGAAGATCTTTCGCAGCGTCGCGATGAACGTCTTGAAATAATCGGTGGCGATGACCGCTTCGCCGATGACGATCGTCGGCGCCCGCGCGCCCTGGGCGGCGCCGGGAAAGGACTTGATTTGAGAAATGAGGAAGTCGCCGTTGCCGACCTCGCGGGCGGCCAGGAGTCGCAAGTGGCGTCGCTCGGCGAATCCGCCGGCGAGCAAGCCAACGGTCAAGAGGACCACGAGGATCCCAAACTCGACGCTATATTCGATAAGGTCCATGGGATTACAATTCCAGACACCGGCGATGAGAAACTAGCGTTTCAAAACGAGTGGCACCGGCTGCTAGCCGGTGCGAAAAGCAAAACTGCAACACAGGCCAGCGGCCTGTGCCACTGAGCGGCAAGCATCGATGGTTTGAAAACAGGTTCTCCTTTGCTTAAACCGTTGCCGACTCGGCCTCGAGCACGACGGCGGTGCCGTAGGCGTACAGCTCGGCGGCGCCGGCGGTAACGGCGCTGGCCGTGAAGCGGACGTTGACGATGCCGTTGGCGCCGAGCTGCTGGGCCTGGGCCAGCATCCGCTCCATGGCCTGC
>CAZHIV010000256.1:0-6103 GCA_964532675.1 uncultured Planctomycetaceae bacterium | reverse complement strand
CTCGGCCTGGCTGCGCCGCTCGGGCGCAATGACGGGCGCTGAGTGGATCACGATGCGTTTCGGCCGCGACAGCGGCGCCGAGGCGTCGCGGATCAGCGTCGTGCTGTTCGCCCTGGTCAGCGTGATCGCGTTCACCGGCTACGCCTTCGTCGGGATCGCCAAGTTTGCCGCCATCTTCCTGCCCGACGCCCTCTCGCCCAATACCTACGCCCTGCTCATCATCGGCATCACCACGCTGTACACGGTCATGGGCGGCCTGTACAGCGTCGTTCTCACGGATCTAATCCAATTCCTGATCATGTTCGTGTGCAGCTTGGCGCTCGGAATCATCGCCATGCAGCGCGTCTCGCCCGAAGCGCTGGCGGCCGTCGTGCCCGAGGGATGGACGAACATCTCCTTCGACTGGAGGCTGGACTTGGATTGGTCCGCCATCATGCCGGCAGCGAGCACGCAGATGGAAGCCGACGGTTTTACGATGTTCGGCGCCTTTTTCATGATGATGGTCTTCAAGGGCGTGCTGCTCAGCGCTGCCGGGCCGGCGCCGAACTACGACATGCAGCGGATCCTTGCCGCGAAAACGCCCAAGGAAGCTGCCATGATGAGCGGCCTCGTGACCGTCGTCCTCTTCGTACCGCGCTATTTCATGATCGCCGGCATCACCGTCCTGGCCCTCTTGTTCCTGAGAGGTAACGTGGCGGCAACTGGCGATATCGACTTGGAGCAGGTTCTACCGATCGTAATCCGCGACTTCGTGCCCGTCGGTCTGGCCGGCCTGTTGATCGCCGGCCTGCTGGCGGCCTTCATGTCGACCTTCGCGGGCACGATCAATGCCGCCGCCGCGTACCTGGTCAACGATGTGTACCGCCGTTACGCCCGCCCGGCCGCTCCCGAACGCGAGTACATCTACGCCAGCTATATGGCCTCTCTGGCGGTCGTCGTCGTCGGCTGTGCCGCGGGCTACTACACGCCTTCGGTCGCCAAAGCCGTCGATTGGATCGTTTCCGGGTTGTGGGGCGGCTACGCGGCCGCCAATATCCTCAAGTGGTATTGGTGGCGGCTAAATGGCTTCGGCTATTTTTGGGGCATGATCACCGGCATCGCCGGAGCGCTGGTGATGCTGTTCTTTCCAGCGGTGAAGGAGGTCATGGCCCAGCCCGCCGTGTACGCCATTTCGCTTACCTCCGACGGTCCGTCCCCCACGGTAAACCTCGACCTGATGGCTTTTCCACTGCTACTGGCCGTCTCGCTTGTGGGAACCATCGTCGGCACCTACCTCACGCGCCCCGAACGCGAAGAGGTGTTGGTGAACTTTTACATCCGCACGCGCCCGTGGGGTTGGTGGGGGCCGATCCGGGAAGCGGCCCAGCGCAGCGATCCGGAATTCGAGCCCAATCGTAACTTTGGCTGGGATGTGCTGAATCTCTTAATCGGTATCATTTGGCAAACGGCGTTCGTCGCACTGCCGATTTACGTCGTGATTCACGAGTGGGTTTCCGCCGGCATCTGCGCCGCCGTTATCCTCATCACCTCCACGATTCTGAAATACTCCTGGTACGACCGCCTGGAAACTTATTAAATGGAGGAAATTGTGGAGTGGGCAGCGATGAAGTACGGCTTCTTTGACGACGAGCAACGGGAATACGTCATCCAGGCGCCAGAGACGCCGACTCCGTGGATCAATTACCTCGGCTACGAACAATTCTTCTCGCTTTTTTCGCAGACCGGCGGCGGATACGCGTTCTATCGAGACGCCCGGCTGAGGCGGATCACGCGTTACCGATACAACAATATCCCGGCCGATTCGAACGGCCGGTACTTCTTCATCCGCGACGAGGCGGACGGCGATTTCTGGTCCGTCGGCTACATGCCGGTCAAGCGGCCGGTCGATTCGTTCGAGTGCCGGCACGGGCTCGGTTATTCGCGCATCATCAGCCGTCGCAAGGAGCTTACCACTTCGCTGCTGGCGTTCGTGCCGCTGGGCGCCAATTGCGAAGTGCTGCACGTCGCCGTCGAGAACCACGCGCGCGGCACCCGCCAACTGAAGCTTTTTTCATTCATCGAATTCTGCCTCTGGAACGCGCTCGACGACATGTCGAACTTTCAGCGCAACCTCAGCACCGGCGAAGTCGAAATCGACGGGCAGACGATCTACCACGTGACCGAATACCGCGAGCGGCGCAACCATTTCGCGTTCTTCCATGTGAACCATCCGATTTGTGGTTTCGACACCGACCGCGAGGCGTTCGTCGGCGCCTACAACGGCCTCCACGAGCCCGCCGTGGTCGTGGCCGGCGAGCCGCGAAATTCCAAGGCCAGCGGCTGGTCGCCCATTGCCTCCCATTGCATCGATTTGGAGCTCCAAGCCGGCGAACGGAAAGAGCTAACTTTCCTGCTCGGCTACGCGGAGAATCCGCCCGAAGCCAAGTGGCAGTCGCCGGGCATCGCGAACAAGGAGCCTGCCCGGCGGCTGATCGACAAGTTCCAATCCACGGATGACGTCAACTCGGCCCTGGCCGGCTTGAAAGACCACTGGGCCGCTTTGGTCGGCAATTTTCAGGTCGACGCCGAGGACCCGCGGCTCCGCCGCATGGTCAACACTTGGAACCCGTACCAGTGCATGGTGACGTTCAACCTTTCCCGCAGCGCGAGCTACTACGAATCGGGAATCGGCCGCGGCATGGGCTTCCGCGATTGCAATCAGGACCTGCTGGGCGTGGTGCACATGGTGCCCGAACGGGCCCGGCAGCGAATCCTCGACCTCGCCGCCACCCAGTTCCCCGACGGCAGCGCCTATCACCAGTATCAGCCGCTCACCAAGCGGGGCAATCACGATATCGGCGGCGGCTTCAACGACGACCCCCTGTGGTTGATCCTCGCCGTTTGCGCCTACGTGAAGGAAACCGGCGACTACGCCATCCTCGACGAGGTGGTTCCGTTCGACCACGACTCCGCGGGCGAATCGACGCTGCTGGAGCATCTGCGCCGCTCGTTCGGCCACGTCGTCCAACACCGCGGTCCGCACGGCCTGCCCCTCATCGGCCGGGCCGATTGGAACGACTGCCTCAACCTCAACTGCTATTCGGCCAATCCCGACGAGGCCTTTCAAATCGCTCGAAACCGCGACTGCAGCGTGGCCGAGTCGGTGATGATCGCCGGCATGTTCGTGTATATTGGCGACGAGTACGCGGCCCTGCTGCGCCACATTGGCCGGACTACCGATGCCGAAACGGCCGAGGTTTGCGTGGCCGAAATGCGCAGCGCGGTAATCCGACACGGTTTCGACGGCCGCTGGTTCCTCCGCGCCTACGACGCCCAAGGCCGCAAAGTCGGCAGCTCGGAGAACGAAGAAGGGCAGATCTTCGCGGAGCCGCAAGCGTTTTGCGCGATGGCCGGCATCGGCAAAGACCAAGGTTTCTGCCATGCCGCGCTCGATTCGCTTGCCGAGCGGCTGGCCACGCCCTTCGGGATCGTCCTGCAGCAGCCGGCCTACTCTCGCTACTACCCGGAGCTGGGCGAAATCAGCTCCTATCCGCCGGGATACAAGGAGAACGCCGGCATCTTCTGCCATTACAACCCGTGGGTCATGATTGCCGAGTCGCTGCTGGGGCGCGGCGAACGGGCCTACGATTATTACCGCCGAATTTCACCCGCCTTCCTCGACGACCGGCAGCAGCTCCATCGCACCGAGCCATACGTCTACGCGCAAATGATCGCCGGTCCCGATTCGCCCTGCGCCGGCCAGGCGAAGAATTCCTGGCTGACCGGCACCGCCGCGTGGAACTACGTTGCCATCACTCAGCACATGCTCGGCGTCCGGCCCGAACACAACGGGCTCCGAGTCGCGCCGACGATTGCCCGCGAAATCGGCTCCTACCGGGTGGTCCGGCACTGCCGCGGCGCGGAGTATCGAATCGTCGTCCAATGCGTCGCGGACGCTCAGGGACCCGAATTGATCGTCGACGGGACCCGCCTCGAATCCGATCTCGTTCCCTACGCGAAACCCGGGGAGCGCGTGACCGTCGAGTGCTTTGTGCACGGTTGTTAGTGTCCTGAATTGTTAATTCGCCGCAGTATTTTGATAATATTTTCCGAGAAAACACGTAAAAGTCGATGTAACGAACTTCTAATTCAGGACACTAGAGCGGGTCGCTCTGACATGTGGCGGACAGTCCCACAGTTTTCGCGTTGAATTCGACGGAACTACGGCTACGCATTTAGTGAAACTGCTCTAGAGCGATTTAAATTTCATGCAGCCAATAGCCGCGACCCCAACGGGTCGCCGGCCCGGCTGCAGTGGCTACACGAATAAGAAAACCGCGCTAATGAAACACGCCGCACATCTTTCGTCCCGTAGGGACGCGATGATAATAGCCCAGCAGTTCCACTGCTGGGTCCTGAGTCGGCAAGGAAAGCCAAGTCCCATAGGGACGGCTGAAGCTGTCAAAAAACTTCAATCGTCCCTACGGGACTCCCGCCAAACGCGCAATCCAGGACCCAGCGATAAAATCGCTGGGCTATTTTCGTTTGTCCCTACGGGACACAATTCGTTGCCATAGCGACCAGTGGGTAAGGACAAGCGCAAAGCCGTGGGCATGGCACCCATTTGCGCATCTACGCCCTCATTCGGCCAGGCGCAAGACAACGACCGATCGCGGCGGGATCTCGGCCCGCAGCGTCGTGCCCTCGAGCGAAGCGCCGTCGAAATCCGCGGGCTCGATCCGGTCCGGCTCGTCGAACGTGTTGTGAGCATCGAGCTCGTCGGAGGTCAGCACGCGGCCCGTCACGCGCGATCCCTTCACGCCCTCCAGCTCGCACACGAGCGCGACCGCCGCCGTGGCATGGGCGTTCGCGACCGAGACGTGCGTCGCACCGTCCGCGTCGCGCGATGCGGAAACGCTCAGCGCCGGCATCGACTTGTCGTCGAACTCGTAATCGGGCGTTTCGAGCTTCACGGGTAGCCGGGTCGCGTCGTGATGCACCTGGTACATGTCGAACACGTGGTACGTCGGCGTCAGCAACATCTTTGCGCCGTCGGTAAGTATCATCGCCTGCAGCACGTTCACGGTTTGAGCGATGTTCCCCATCTTCACGCGGTCGTTGTGCTCGTGGAAGATGTGAAACGAAAGCGCCGCGAGCAGCGCGTCGCGGAGCGAGTTCTGCTGGTAGAGCGAGTAGCCCGGATGGCCTTGCTCCGTGCGGTACCACGAGCCCCACTCATCGACGAAGAGGGGGATCCGTTTCTTGGGGTCGTGCCGATCCATCACCTCGGCCGCTTCGTCGATCGCCCGCTCGATTTCCAACGAGCCGTGCAGCATGGCGAACCATTCTTCCTCGCCGAAGCCGGTGGCCGGCGTCTTATCGGCCCAACCCGGCCAGACCGTGTAAAAGTGAATGGAATACGCCTGCATCCGATCCGCGGCACGATCCATCACCGTGCGGGTCCATTCCCGATCCAATCCGCTCGGCCCGCAGGCGACGCGAACGAGCCGGTTGCCGCTCAGGTCGGGGCAGTAGGTGGCAAAGCGGCGGAAGAGGTCGGCATAATACCCCGCCTTCATGTTGCCGCCGCAGCCCCAGTTCTCGTTCCCGACGCCGAAGTACTTGATCTTCCACGGCTTCTCGCGGCCGTGCGCCCGGCGCAGGTTGGCCAGCTCGCTGTCGCCGTCGTACGTAAGGTACTCGATCCAATCGCGCATTTCTTGCGGCGTGCCGCTGCCGACGTTGCCGGCCAGGTACGGCTCGCAGCCAAGCTGCTCGCACAAGTCGAGAAACTCGTGGGTACCGAAGGCGTTCGTCTCCACCACCTGGCCCCAAAACATGTTGAACCGCTTCGGCCGTTTGTCGCGCGGGCCGATGCCGTCGCGCCAATGATAGTCGTCGGCAAAGCACCCGCCGGGCCAGCGAAGATTGGGAATTTTGACTTTGCGCAGCGCCTCGACGACATCGGTGCGAATGCCGCGCGTATTGGGTATCGACGAATCCTCGCCGACCCAAATGCCGTCGTAGATGCAGCGGCCAAGGTGCTCGGCAAAGTGGCCGTAGAGGTGCCGGCTGATCGTGCCGCCGTCCTCATTCCCGGATAGAACCGCCCTCGCTTCAAGCT
>CAZHIV010000255.1:0-2539 GCA_964532675.1 uncultured Planctomycetaceae bacterium | reverse complement strand
GAGGATCAGCGCGACTACGACCTGCGGCGCAAGCTGACTGAAGCGCAGGTGAAACTGGAGGAATTGACCCGCGAGCAAATCGCTTTGATGTCGCAGGAGCCCGAAGTCGAAGAGATCGAGTGCGAGCCCACGCCGCTCGGCAAAGTCGTGACCGGCAAGGAAGTTCACCTGATGCTGGCCGACGATCACGTGGCGGTGGTGCCCTTCGAAGAGCTCTTGCAGCTGATGAAGGACGATGTGGGCGCGAATATCTACCGGCTCCGGCAGCAGGACGAGTTGGAGCGAACGATCGGGCCGGTCAACGGATTTCGCCTGCGTTACTGGTTTGTCAACCGGGCGTTGGTGGCCCAGAGCGCGTCGGGCACGGTGGTGGCCGGCGCCGTGCCGCAATTCTCGCGGTGCTATTTTCTGCCGGTCTCGACGCCGGTCGGGGAGCCGGCCGCCGAGGCCATGCAGCCCGACTCGGGCCTCGCGCGCTATCTGCGGCGCATTCGGCCGGGGACGACCGTCACCATCTGGACGTATCCGGGCAACTTCGAGCGGCTGCGCGAGGTGAAACGGGTGATCCGCGAATTCGGCTTTCAGATCGCCGTCCGGCCGCTGCCGCCCGGAATGCCGATCGGCGCTTCGCGCGACGGAAGCGAGTCGGTCAGCGAGTAATCGGGGGGCCGTTCGCGACCGGCACTATTCTATCGGCGCCGAGCAAGTCCGCCACCGTGAGCTTCTGCAACTCGAGGCGCGATGCATGGGCCACGTCGTGCAGCGTTTGGAGGATGCCCGAGCGGACGCCGGGCGACATCCCGTTCAACGTCGGAAACGCCGGATCGAGCGGGTTATCGAACGCCTCGACGATGTCCAGCAGCGTGAGCTGCTCCGGCGATCGCGCTAGAACGTAGCCGCCGTCGACGCCCCGGGTCGACTGCAGCAGGCCATGAGTCACGAGGCAACGCAGGATCTGCAGTAAGAACCGCTCTGGCAATTTGGCCTCGCGCGCCAACTGGCTGCAGGGCATCGGCACGCCGGGCGTAGCTCGCGCCAGGTGGAGCGTTGCCTGGACCGCGTACGAGAGCGTGCGCGAAAGTTTCATAATGATTAGTGCCCAAGCATCGAGGCCCGTATTGCCGCTCCGCTGCAGCAAGCGTGAGCAAAAGCAAAGGCCCGCTGCTTCCCGTCTTCACCGGGATTAAGAAAAGTTCATACGCCAACTGGTGGTTTCTCATCGGTCAAGCTGGTTCTAGCACGACCAGCCGGCGCGGGTCAAACCCGGAATCGCACCCGGATCGCTCGCCGGGTGTGACATACGTGTGACACTCCGACGATACGCCGCGGTGGCTCGTCCGCCCAGACTTCGGTCAGGCGGCTGCGCCGGGCGCCGAGACCTTGTCGCCGCTATCGCCGCTGGGTTTTGTCGGCTGGCGCAACGCGTGGATTAGCAGCAGGGCGGCACCAACTACCAGCAGCGAGTCGGCGATATTGAAGTTCGGCCAGCGCCACTCGTCGTTGGCCTGCCACAGAATCCAGTCGCGCACCGCGTAAATCGCCTCGTCGGCGCGAGGGTGCGACGCCGGCCACACTTCGCCGTGCAGCCCCAGTCGATCGTAGAGGTTTCCCAGCACGCCGGCCATGACGCAGCCCAGCGCCAAGGCCAGCCAGCGGTCGCGCGCAGCGCCGAACCAGAACAGCCAGACGGGGATGGCAATCGCCGCGACGACGCTCATCGCGGCGAACAGCCACACCTGGCCTTGCCCGATCCCGAATAGAGCGCCTTCGTTCCAACTAAGCTGAATGCCGACGTGCCCCGTCCAGAGCCAGTCGATGTGTCCGGCGCGCAGCTCGGGTGAGGAAAAGAACCAGGCCTTCGTCGCCAGATCCGCCGCACAGCCGACGATCGCCGGTACGGCGAACAGAACATACCGGTTGGGCGGGACGCGGTCCATTGCTTCGCACGGTGAGTGGTGAGTAAGTGAGTAGGTGAGTACGTACACTGCCCGGCCCTACTCACTTACTCACCTTCCCACGCACCTCCGCGCTAGCGGTTCTCCTGCTGCTCGGCGCACTTAATGCAGACGGGCGTGTAAGGGATCGCGTTGAGACGGGCCTTGGGTATCGCCCCGTCGCACTCGACACAGCGGCCGTAATTGCCGCCATCGATTCGCGCCAGCGCGGCGTCGATCAAGTCCAACGTGCCCTCTTCGGCTTCCATCAGCCCCAAGGTGAACTCCTGCTCGAAGTTGTCGCTGCCTAACTCCGCCATGTGGATCGGCATGGCATTGCTGTCGCTGCCCTCGACGCCGCTTTTACGCAGCGCGACCTCAGCCATCGTCGAAACGTCGCCGCGCAGGCGGGCGCGAATCGCGTGGAGCTTTTCCTTGTACGCGAGCATGTCGGTCTTCTTCATGGTGTTCTCCCAGGCGCTTGGCAACTACACACCGTTTGGTGCGTCATGTACAGCTAAGACTCGTTATTCTAAATTGCAGGCAAGCGCCTTGTCCAGCGGGCGATTTTCGCCGTCGGCGGACCCGCATCCGTTGCGATTCGC
>CAZHIV010000254.1:0-3473 GCA_964532675.1 uncultured Planctomycetaceae bacterium | reverse complement strand
GCCGGGACCACCCTTGCGTGTGCAACGAAAGAATTGACTGAACCTTGGCCATCTTGAGTCGATTCGCCATCTGGACCTCCTTCCGCGGCCGTGCCGCTGGAAGTCCATTAGGCCAAATCGTCCTTACTCAAGCTGGCTGGTTTTAATGCGCCGATTAGTGGCTGGGTTTAAGCGCCGACTGACAGTCTTCGGAGCAAAATGTGCCTGTCCCCCTCTCCGCAGACGGTTCGGGGATAGGCTCAAAATACTCGCGGGTCGTGGACCGATTTTCTCCTCGCAGAATCCTATCGTAAAAACGGCAAGCAGATGGGCTGGATAACCCGTCGCTTGCGTAGCGGACAACTGCGGCCGCTGCAAGCAGCGGCCGTGGCCCACTTACGCTCAGAATGGCCGCTGTGCGGCCGCGTTGGTCGCGCGGTCGCGGCAATAGGAACCGTCATTTCGGCCGGACTCGGTCGGCATAGCCGAAGACGCGCCAGCGGCGGCCGTCGGTCGAATACGCGACCAGATGCCGGTGGCCGTGCCCGCTTCGGTCCCAGTAGAACCGCCAGTATCGCACCGGCGACGTTCCGGCGACCTCTTCGCAGAAAGTGCGGCACACTGGTAATATGACGCCGGCCAGTGTTCAGCTCCAGAACTGCCGGTCGAGCACGCGGTAGTTCACCGCTTCGCTGACGTGCTCTGACAGAATTTCGGCAGAGCCGTCGAGGTCGGCAATGGTGCGGGCGACGCGGAGGATCTTGTCGTGGGCGCGAGCGGAAAGGCCCATCTCCTGGATGCCGGACCGCAGGAGATTCATGCCGGCGTCGCTCAACTGGCAGTGCCTGCGGATCTCGCGCGTCGACATGTGCGCGTTCTGCCGCGTCCTCGAGTTGAGGAACCGCGCCTGCTGCACGGCGCGGGCGGCGACTACCTGATCGCGCATGGCGGCGCTGGATGTCCCGTCGCGATCGGCCGCGAGCTCCTTGAACGGCACGGCCGGCACTTCGATGTGCAGATCGATCCGGTCCAGCAAGGGTCCGCTGATCCTGGCCATGTACCGCTCGATTTGCGGCACCGTGCAATGGCACTCGCGGCGCGGGTCGTTGCGGTAACCGCAAGGACAAGGGTTGAGCGAGGCGATGAGCATAAAATCGGCCGGGAAGGTCGTCGAATTCAGCGCGCGGCTGATGGTGACGTGCCCGTCTTCGAGCGGCTGGCGGAGCACTTCGAGCGTGGTGCGGTTGAACTCGGGTAGCTCGTCGAGAAACAGTACGCCGTTGTGGGCGAGGCTGATCTCGCCGGGCGTGGGCGTCGAGCCGCCGCCCACGAGGCCGGCGTTTGAGATCGTATGATGCGGCGCCCGGAAGGGCCGCCGCGCCAAGAGCGGCTGCCCGGCCGTCAACCGGCCGACCGCACTGTAGATGCGCGTCGTCTCGACCGACTCCTCGGCACTCAGCACAGGCAAGATCGTGGGCACGCGCTTGGCCAACATCGTTTTGCCCGAGCCAGGCGGCCCGACCATCAGCATATTGTGGTGAATTACACCCCATGCTAGAATCCGGCCTGGAGGACAATCATGGCCAAACAAAAAACCAAGCCATCCCGACGCTCGGCCGTTCGGCGAGCATTTTCCTACATCCGCTTCTCGACGCCGGAGCAGTTGAAAGGGGACTCGCTGCGGCGGCAACTGGAGGCTTCGGAAGAATACGCGAGGCGGCATGACCTCGTGCTCGATGACAGTCTTCAATTGCGGGACTTGGGTATCAGTGCTTTCCGAGGCCGCAATCTGCGTGAGGGGGCACTCGCCGCGTTCGTCGAGGCGGTGACTCTCGGCAAAGTGCCGGCGGGCTCGGTCCTGATCGTCGAGTCGCTCGACCGGATTTCACGCGACGAAATTGGGGAAGCCCTCTCGCTCTTCATTTCGATCCTCAACCGCGGCGTACAGATCGCGACGATCACGCCGGACCGACTCTACACAAAGCAGTCAATCAACGATGTGGCTGGCATTCTAGAAGCGATCATCTACATGGCTCGGGCTCACGAAGAGTCGGCCATTAAATCACAGCGTCTCAAGAAGGCCTGGGAAGCGAAGCGAAATGGCGTCGCCGCGAAAAAACTCACGGCCCTGTGTCCTGCCTGGCTGCGACTGAATGCTGAACGCACGAAATGGGAATTGATCCCTCATAAGGTTGCCACTGTGAAGCGGGTTTTCCAGCTGGCCATCGACGGCTACGGCGTGAACAGCATCGCCAGGAAATTCAACGATGAGGCCGTGCAGCCCATCAGCCGGGCGAGTTGTTGGCACAAGTCTTACATCACAAAGACGCTCAGGAATCGTGCCGTGCTTGGCGAGTACCAGCCCCATGTCGGCCATGCCGGCGATCGCCGGCCGCTCGGCGAACCGATCAAGGGCTATTACCCGCGAATCGTGTCCGACGCGGTGTGGGCGAAGGCTCAAGCGGCGATCTCTGGCCGCCTTGTGCAGCGTGGCCGACGCGGTCGAATCGTCACCAACTTGTTCACGGGCCTGCTACGCGACGCCCGCGACGGCGGCACGATGACGTTGATCGACAAGGGACGCCGTAACAGCGGCCAACAAATCGTATCCGCGGCCGCTCAACGGGGGGAGAGGGGAGCGAGGTACGTCAGCTTCCCCTACCCGCCGCTTGAAGACGCACTGCTTCGCTGGACCAAGGAACTAAAGCCGGCCGACCTGTTGCCCAACGCCGGCCCGGACGAAGCCGCCGACGAGCTCGCGGTTTCGCAAGCCGCCGTCGTGGAGCTGCAAGAGAAAATCGAACGCTGCAAGAAACGCCTCATCACGTCACCCGACTTCGACGCACTGATTGACGTACTGGCCCGCCTCGAAAACCAGCTCGCCGACACAGCCGCTCGTCGCGATCGGCTTCAGCAAGAGCTCCATGCGAAACGGCCGGCCAGTCTCAAGGACTCTCAGCAAATCATCAACCTGCTGCGAACCGCCGATGAGGGCCAAGCGGAAGCTCTGCGGCTGCGGCTCCGCAGCAAGCTGCGGCGGATCATCGAAGAGATATGGATCCTTGTGGTGCCAGGCACGAACGAACGTACGGCACTCGTGCAAGTGCACTTGGCCGGCGGCCGCTTCCGCAAGCTGGCGGTCCGCGTGCGTCGCGGCCAACCGCACGCTTGGCATGAAGTGCAGCGTGACTCGGCGAATAGCGAACTCCTCGGCGTCGACCTGCGACGCTTTCGCAGCCGCAAGGCCATTCCGAAAGCGTGGCGTTAGAGACGGTTCACGACTGACTGGATCTGCGTGCGGATCACCTCGATCTCGCGATCGCAAGCTGAGCATGTCGCGTCCGCCAGTTCATTCTTTGCACCACAGTCCGGGCAAGCCTTCGCGAAGAAATCTTGCATCACCGCGTTCTCATAGGAATCGGTGGCGGACTGCGGGGCCGGTGCTGGTACCGAAGAGCGGTTCATCGGGAGTGGGGGAGTGACTAAAAGTGCCC
>CAZHIV010000253.1:0-3278 GCA_964532675.1 uncultured Planctomycetaceae bacterium | reverse complement strand
TCTCGACGACTCGACCCACCCTACCTCGGAGTACTGACCATGGCGACCACCGTTGCTCCCGCCGTCGAAACCGTGCCGATCCTTTCCGGCGGCAAGTGGACCGAACTTAAAGCGAAGCGATCGGGCGACATATTCAATCCCTCGACGGGCGAAGTAATTGCCGGCGTGCCGTTCTGCTCGGCGGAACAAACGGGCGAGGTTGTCGAAGCGGCCGCGGCGGCGCTGCCGGCGTGGAGCGAGACGCCGGTGGTCGAGCGGGCGCGGCTCATGTTCCGCTTCCGCGCGCTGTTGGAGCAGCACTTCGAGGAGCTGGCCGCGCTGGTCACCCGCGAGCACGGCAAGACGCTTGCCGAGGCTCGCGCCGAGGTGAACCGCGGCATCGAAGTGGTCGAGTTCGCTTGCGGCATTCCGAGCCTGATTACGGGCGAGGTGCTGCCGAACATCGCCACCGACGTCGACGCCGAGGCGGTCCGCCACCCGGTGGGCGTGTGCGTCGGCATCACGCCGTACAACTTCCCGTTCATGGTGCCGCTGTGGATGTTTCCGATCGCGATCACTTGCGGCAACACGTTCGTCCTCAAGCCGAGTGAAAAGGTGCCGCTCTCCGCGGTCCGCACGGCGGAGCTGCTGGAAGAGGCCGGCCTGCCCGACGGCGTATTTAACATTGTGCACGGCGACCGCGAATGCGTCGACGCGCTCTTGGATCACCCCCAGGTGGCGGCCGTCTCGTTCGTCGGCTCCACGGCCATCGCCAAGTACATCTACGAGCGCGGCACGGCGGCGGGGAAGCGCGTCCAATCGGCCGGCGGCGCGAAAAACCACCTCATCATCATGCCCGACGCCGAGATGGACCAAACCGTGAAGGCGCTCGCCGCGAGCGCCTACGGCTGCGCCGGCCAGCGTTGTATGGCCGGCAGCGTCGCGGTGGCCGTCGGCAAGGCGGCCGATCCGGTCGTCGAAGGCCTCGTCGAAGTGGCCGGCCGTATGCGCGTCGGACCCTCGGACGGCAACGAGAACGTCGACATGGGCCCAGTGATCCGCGCCGAGCACCGCGACCGCGTCGCGGGCTATCTCGACATCGCCAAAGAGGACGGCGCCGCGGTTGCCCTCGACGGCCGCCGCGAGTTCAACTCCGGCGGCTTTTTGATCGGCCCCAGCGTCGTCGACCGCGTCCGGCCCGAGATGCGCGTCTGGAAAGAAGAAATCTTTGGCCCGGTGCTCTCCGTGGTCCGGGCCGCCGGCCTGGACGAAGCACTAGAAATCGGTTCGCAGTGCGAGTACGGCAACGGCGCCGCCATCTTCACCCGCAGCGGCTACGCCGCCCGGCAGTTCCAGCGGCGCTTCAACGCCGGCATGATCGGCATCAACGTCGGCGTCCCCGCCCCCATGGCCTGGTTCCCCTTCACCGGCTGGAACCGCTCGTTCTTCGGCGACCTCCACATCCAGGGCACGGAAGCCATCCAGTTCTACACCCGCCAGAAAGTAACCCTCAGCCGCTGGCCCAAATCCGACGATTCCCACCTCGACCCCGTCTGGCGCCACGAGCGGAAATAAAGACGGTCTCACGCAAAGGCGCCGAGGCGCAAAGTTCGTTAAGAAACATTTTGAACCACGAAGAACACAAAGATCACGAAGAGAATTTTCGTTTTAACGAGGTGTGTCAGATCTTTCGTTACCTCTTTCTCTTTGAGTTCTTCGTGTCCTTTGTGGTTAACTGTGCCTTTACGAACTTTGCGCCTTAGCGCCTTTGCGTGAGACTTCTTTCCTATGAAATTTGCCTTCAGCTCCAACGCCTACCTCCGCTATCCGATCGAGGAAACGATCGCCCGCATCGCCGCGCTTGGGTATCGCGGCATCGAGCTGTTGGCCGACGTGCCGCATGGCTGGCCGGCGGGGCTGTTGGAATCGCAGAAAGACTCGATCCGCGGCGCGCTCGCTGAGCACGGGCTCACGATCTCGAACATCAACGCCTTCATGATGAACGCCGTGGCCGACCCGCGGCAGCCCTACTGGCACCCGAGCTGGATCGAGCCCGACCCGCACTACCGCGCGATCCGCCGCGAGCACACCAAGCGCGCCCTTCAATTGGCCCGCGACCTCGGCGCGCCGCACATCACCACCGAGCCCGGCGGGCCGCTGGCCCCCGGCCAAACCTGGCCAGCCGCGGCCGCCGTGTTCTACGACGAGCTGATGCCCTGCCTCGAAGTGGCGGAGAAGCTCAATGTGCCGCTGCTGATCGAGCCCGAGCCGGGTTTGCTCATTGAAAAGTTCGACCAGTACCTCGAATTCGTTGGCCGAATCGATTCGCCCATGATCGGGCTGAACTTCGACGTTGGCCACGCCTACTGCGTCGGCGAGGACCCGCAGCACTGGATCGCCAGGATGCAGCCGCACACCCGGCACTACCACCTCGAAGACATCGCCGCGACGCGCGTCCACCAGCACCTGGTTCCCGGCCGGGGCGCGATCGACTTCCCCGCCACGCTCGCCGCCATCCAGGCCACCGGCTACACCGGCTGGCTCACCGTCGAGCTGTACCCGTACCTCGACGACCCCGACGCCGCGGCCCGCGACGCCAAGACCTTTCTCGAATCCATTCCGGAGACCGCTTGATGCTTTCCACCCAACGCGAGCCGGCGGGTTCGCCCCGCCGGGAAAACGGCGAGCACGCACGAAACGCATCGCCTTCCCGCCCACGCATCCTGGCCACCGCCGCCGCGTTTGTGTCGTGCGTGTCGACCGCCATGGCGATTGAAGCCCCTTCGCGCGACCAGGCCGTCGCCTATCTCAACTCCACCAGGGCCAAGGAGCACATCCCGCATCCTTACCCGATGTTCTACCACCACCATGTCGCGCCGCACGCGGTGGCACAACATGGCCGTATTTTCTTCGCCTACCAGGACGAGAACGGCCGGCCGCTCGCGATGGCATACGATATCGCGGCCGACACGTGGGACGGGCCGCATCGCGTCTCTGCCGCCGGACTGGGCGGCGACTCGCACGGCAATCCCTCGCTGTGCCTCGACGCCGCCGGCCGGCTGCACGTCTTCTTCGGCGCCCACGGCGGCCCGCTCAACCATGCCGTCTCGCGCGAGCCGCTGCGGGTCGATGCGTGGGAGGATGCAACTCCGCCCGTGTCGCGCGCCACCTATCCGCAATCGCAACGCCTGGCCGATGGGAGCATGGCCCTGTTCTTCCGCGCCGGCGGCCATACCGATCCCTGGATGCTCACGAGAAGCCGCGACGGCCGCGACTGGAGCGAGCCGCAGAGCGTCATC